>DAOQGS010000717.1:0-1962 GCA_035338675.1 Cellvibrionaceae bacterium | reverse complement strand
AAATCGACGACCCCATGGATTGGGGAGGTAGAGTTTCATCGGGAATGAAATCGACGAGCCCATGGATGGGGGGATCAGAAGTTACCTATTTGGATGTTATTTCGGGGCGCTTGCATTTATTAAATGGCTGAGAACTGAGGCAAGGCGTGCCAATTCATTTGGTTTTCCTGCTCTGGGTTATATGAATCAGTATTGATAGTTGCCGGTTAAATAAAAATTGCGCACGGATTTAAGGCTATTTTTATATTCAGGCTCAGCCCAAAATCGTGCCATACGCAAAGCAATTTTTTGGTTGACGGCAAATTGATAACCCAACTCCGCGTCCATTTCGTGGCCATATTGGTCATTGTCCTGCACGCTAAAAAATTGGTGGTAGCGAATATCCATTCGCAACCGGCCCCAACGGCTGGTGTTGCGCAGGCTAATATCTTCAACGCCTTTAGTGGGGGTTGAGGTAAAGCGATCGGCCCAACCCTGGTATTCGTGGCTAAAGCCTAGAGGGGTAATTAATGCCTTACCATTGTGAGCGCCCAAGTATTCGTAGTCCAGTGACCACTCATAAGCGCCTTGCCCGATACTATTTTGCAGATGCCAATAAGGTAAATCATAATCTTGGCTGAAGTGCGGGCGTTTTTGCCTTGCGCCTGCGAATGAAAAACGTAAATTCCAATTAGAGAACTTTTGTTGATAACCTAGGCGCGCACCGATGGTATCGTTGGAAAAATTGGCTGCAGTTTCATTGTTGATAAAGTAGCCATAAACCGTTAAATCGGTGTAATCCCATTCTCTCCATTGCCATTTCAGCGCGTGTGAGTGCATCTGGTGTTCACCCAATCCATCTCTAGGGCGTTGTCCTTTCAGGCTGTGATAATTAATATCGCTTAACTGTAAACGGGTATCAGCGTCTCGCCCGAAGATGCGCAGGGATTTACTAATGTAGGCGTATTGAATATGGGAGGTTTCTGCTAGGGAGCGATCAATATGAAAGGCATCAAAACTCTGCGGATTTTGCCAAAAATTATTGGCACTTAAAAAACGCAAATCATCCCACTCCAAGGTCTGTCGCCCCAGTGTGAGCTGTTGTGTTGCTGAACCATAGCGCAGAAATAATTGGTTAATATCGCCACCTGGCACATCAGGAATACGCGGTTCACCATTAAAACGCACGCCGTCGCTGTGTTGATTTTGCCAGCCACTGGCCACCCAATCAGCCTGAATGAAGCTTGTGATGGCATTGCTCCAATTGGCTTGCCAGTTGGCACGCAGTGCGAGGCTGGCAGCCTGCCCCTGAATACTAGTATCTTGGTTATATTCAGTTAAATGGGCTAGACGTGCACGAGCGCCTAATTCTAATGGTTGGGCTGATAGTGAAGGGGCATAGAAAAATAAGGATGCGGCGAATAGAGAAAATGCTGTGCTATCACGTTTTATCGCTCTGCTAAATCGAGGGGGGCTTTGATTAAGTCTGAAAGTGTGAACAGTGTGAAAACCTAGCCGTGCCTTCCTGTAGCTCCGTCGCAGGCATACTGCCAGTGATAGTTTTGAAATATCAACACCTCCAGACTTAAGCGAAGGCTCCGTAGTAGTTTCACAATAGCGCTTGTTCATAGAGCGGATATGTCGGTAAAAAATGTATTTTACGCATATTTAGGCGCTATAGGTAATACAATCTGCTTAACCTGCATCAACTAAACGCACTATTGGTGAAGGAAGGATTTATTTCCAGTCTGGCGCATTCCCATCATGCATAAACGTAATGCCGGTCATTTTATTCATGGCGTCGTATAAAGGGTCTGGCATTGGATTTTGTCGTACATCCATAATTTTTAACGCGGGCAAATGATAAATATCGATGCTGGGCATTTTGTTATTGAATAGCATGACTTTTTCAAGCTTGGGTAACTTCTCATAGCGCCATTCCAGTAATTGATTGCCGTTGCCCTTTAGGCTGGTAAGTTCAGG
>DAOQGS010000716.1:0-1966 GCA_035338675.1 Cellvibrionaceae bacterium | reverse complement strand
GTTCTTCGGCCGCTTGTTGTTGCAAGCGCGCCAGGCGCTCCTGGGCGCTTTGCTGGTGGCGCTGTAATTTCGCCGCTAACTCCTCCGGCGCCGCTGGGGCTGCGGCCACAGGCACTTGCGTTTGGGCAAGCTCTGCATTAATGGCTGCGGTGGCGCTCTGGCGGGCAATACGCTTGCGTTCTTTTTCCGCTTCCTGTTCTGCAAGGCGCGCTTGGTGGGCTTCAAACCGGCTGCGGGCGCGGTCCGCCTTGAGTTTATTGGCCTGCTGAGCGCGGATATCGGCCTTGGCGTGGCGGTAATACTGCACCAGGGGAATAGTGCTGGGGCATACATAACTGCAGGCGCCGCATTCAATGCAGTCGAACAGGTTGTGGGTGAGTAGCCTTGCGCTGTCCTCGGCCTTGGCGTACCAAAATAACTGTTGGGGCAATAGTTGCGCCGGGCAGACGCTGTCGCATTGGCCGCAGCGAATACAGGGGGCCTCCGATACCGTGGGGGGCATTTCCTCGCCGCTGGGGGCTATGACGCAGTTGCTGGTTTTGCCAAGGCTCGCCCCTGGGTTGAGGTTAAACCCCATCAGCGGCCCGCCGAGTATTAGCGTTGGAGCGGATTGCCAGCCCAGTTGGGTAAGCAGGTGTTCGGCTGGTGTACCCAGGGGCACCCATAGGTTCTGCGGCACCTTAAGAGCCGCCCCTGCAAAGGTGGTTACCCGCTCAATCAAAGGCTCCCCATGGCGCAGGGCGCGCCACACGGCCCGCGCGGTGGCCACGTTTAACACCAATAACCCAAGGCTTGCGGCCTGCTGGCCGCTGGGCACCTGTTGGCCCGTTAATATCTGGACTAACTGCTTAGTGCCGCCGGAGGGGTAAATGGTGGGAAGTACAGCAAGTTCGATGTGGACGGGTGGAGCTTCCGGCTGGGATTTTATAGCGGAGGCCATAGCGCGGATGGCGGCGGGTTTATTGTCTTCGATGGCAAGCTTAATACTGCCCGCTCCCAATATATGGGCGCAGAGCAGGGCGCCCAGCAGGATATCGCTGGGCGCTTCCTGCATCAGGCGGTCATCCGCCGTGATATAGGGTTCGCACTCGGTGCCGTTGAGAATTAATGTGTGAATGGGCTGGTCGGTGGCTAATTTAAGCGCAGTAGGGAAGCCTGCGCCACCCATGCCGCAGATGCCAGCCTGCTGAATTAGCCTTAACGCCTGTGGCTTTGGGCAGCTAAACGGATCTTCCATGGGCGCAAGGGTGCACCACTGCTCACGCCCATCCCTGATTAATTCTAGGTGTGGGCCTAAATGGCCGGACGGGTGATTAAGTGGCCGCTGCACCAGATCGCCTATGGTGCCCGAGGCGGGCGCGTGGATAGGAACCGCAGCGGCACCTGCTGCGGTGGCAAGTATTTGGCCTTTTAGTACACGCTCACCGGGAACAACCAGGGGCCGCAGGGCTTCGCCAAGCTGGGCACCGCGATCCTGCAACAGGCTTAAATACAGGCGCTCAGGCAGAGGCACGCGGCCAATCGGTTTAGTAGCGGTGGGCTGTTTATTCTGCGGCGGGTGAATGCCGCCGCTTAGGGGCCAGAGTTTGCTCATGGTTGGCGGTCGCTGGCGATAAGGGCGGCCTCGGCCAAGGGTTTTGGCCAGGGCCAGGCCGGAAGCTCACTTGGCACTGGGCGCATTTCAATACAATCCACCGGGCAGGGCTCCACACAGAGGTCGCAGCCGGTGCATTCGCTAGCGATGACGGTGTGCATGAGTTTGGCCGCGCCGAGTATGGCATCCACCGGGCAGGCCTGAATGCACTTGGTGCAGCCGATACACTCCGCCTCGCGAATAAACGCCACGGTTTTAACCTGGCTTTCAACGCCGTGTTCGGCGTCTAGGGGCTGCGCTTCTACCCCGAGTAAATGGGCCAGGGCGTCGATGGTGGCTTGGCCCATTTACTCGGGGTAGAAGCGCAGCCCC
>DAOQGS010000715.1:0-1974 GCA_035338675.1 Cellvibrionaceae bacterium | reverse complement strand
AATTTCTGTGCGCCGTGGGCGGCAAAAATAACCCCTAGGGGTAAACGCAGTGCCAGGGGGGCGAGGGTGGCTTGGGTGTTGAGTAGGGTTTGCATGCGATTCATGGTGTATTCCTCAATTAATTTGATTAAGAGTTCTGGCAACCCGTTGGTTTTATTGCCTGTTGAAGTTACTTTAGGTTGAACAGCCCGGTTAAAAAAGCGGAAGATTTTGACTGGTATGTTCAAAAAAATTGAATTGATAAGGTAAACCCCAATGCGCCATGCCATCAGCCTTGAAGCCCTGCGGATTCTCGATGCCATCGAGCGCAAGGGCAGTTTCGGCGCCGCCGCCGAAGCGATTCACAAAGTGCCCTCGGCACTGTCCTACACGGTGGCCAAGCTTGAAGCGGATTTGGGGGTGAGTATTTTTGATCGCAGCGGCCAACGGGCGGTATTAACGGCGGCTGGCCGCCTCTTGTTGGAGGAGGGCCGCCATCTGTTAGCGGCGGCGGAGCGGTTGGAGGCGCTGATTAAACAGCTGGAGAGCGGCTGGGAACCGGTGCTGCGGATTGCACGGGATACGATTTTGCCTATGGCACCGCTTTTAGGGGTGCTCGGGCAGTTTAATCAGCTGGATAAACAGGTGGAAATTAGCCTCAGCGACGAGGTGCTCGGCGGCAGTTGGGATGCCCTTGTGGCCGAGCGCTGCGATCTTATTCTCGGCGCAGGCGGTGAGTTGCCCCGCGGGCATTTTGAATACCGCAGCATCGGCGAGGTTGAGTTTGTCTTTGCGGTGGCGGCAGGCCACCCCTTAACAGGGCGGCAGGCGCCCGTGGATCAGGCGGCCATTCGCGACCTGCCCACCATAGTGGTAGCCGATTCCTCCCGCAGCCTACCGGGGCGCTCCTCAGGTTTATTAGACGGGCGCCACACCATTCGGGTGGCCAGTATGCAGGCGAAATTAGATGCTCAAGTGATGGGCTTGGGGGTGGGGTTTTTGCCCAAGCATCTGGCCGAACCCGCTTTGCAAAACGGCAGTCTTATCGCGCTGCCCTGTACCATTCCGCGCCCGAATATGCCCGCTTATATGGCCTGGCGCAAAGACAATAAGGGCTTGGCGCTGCAGTGGTTTGTACAGGCCTGCGCCGCTGTGCGCTGGTTTTTATAATCCTAGAAACTGCGGTTTTTAGGATCCTTAATCGGCCTTGATGTCGGCGGCCGGGCTGCTCTGTTTGATGGCTTCATAGAGTGCACAGCCCAAAATAAGCGAGCCGCCGAGCAAGGTATTGAGGTTGGGGGCTTCATGCAGAATTAACCAGCCTAACAGGATGGCCAGGGGCGGCTGAAAGCAACTGATGAGGCTGACGGATTTGGCGGCTAGGTGTTGTAGGCTCACCACAATCAGCGTGTGGGCAAACGCTGTGCTGACCAGCCCCAAACCCAGAATCAGCCACCAATCGGTGGGGGTAAGCGGGCCTAGTTGATCAAATTGGCTGAAGGGCGCGCACACCAGAGCCGCCACCGCCACCTGAATCACCATGCTTTGGACACTGGACGTGTTATTCAGCCAACGGCGCTGAAACACATTGCGGGAGGCGAGTGTAAGCGCGGAGCAGACACCAAAAAAGATGCCCCACAGGGTTTGGCTGCCCCAGTGCCACTGGGGCACCATAATCGCAAGCCCGACCAATACCAAGAGCGCGGCGATAACATCCGCGCGCTTGGGCAGTTGTCGATCCAAGAGGGGTTCCAGGGTGACGGTTACCACCGGCGTGGTGTAGTGGGCCAGTATGCCGATGGCCACGGTGGACACCTGCATACCTTTGAAGAAACAGCTCCAATGGATGCCCATCAATACCCCCAGCCCAACTACCAAACAGCGCTCGCGGTGAGTTTTAAATCCCCAGGGCTGCCCTTGCCAGAGGGCAAAGGCTAGCAGCGCAAAAAAAGCGATACCACACCGCAAGCAGGTTACGGTGATGGCATCCAATGG
>DAOQGS010000714.1:0-1978 GCA_035338675.1 Cellvibrionaceae bacterium | reverse complement strand
AAAGCGCCCATATTCGGCGCCTTAGGCACCCTCGCTACGAGTTCAACTGCGGTTTTTAGGTTTAACGCCGCAGTGCAGGACTGCACAGATCGAGCAGCGCTGTTAAACTGCGCGCCCGATTTGTCAGGCCCCGCCCATGCCGATCCGTTTTGCCCAGCAATTTTTTGCCGGTTCCCTAGGCAAGTTTTTACTAGTCGGCGGCCTTGCTACCGCCGCGCAATTTGCCACTTTGTTTGTGCTGGTGGAGCTTGGCCTGTGCCGCGAACTTACCGCCTCGGGATTGGGGTATGGGGTGGGGGCGGTGGTGAATTACCTGCTTAATTATTACGTCACGTTTAACAGTAAACAGAATCACCTGGCGACCCTGCCGAAGTTTATCGCTGTGGTGGCCTTCGGTTTAAGCGTGAACACCCTAGTATTTTATTTAGCCAATCTAGTGCTGCCATGGTATGGCTTAAGCCAATGCGTCGCTACCGGCGCCTCCCTGGTGGCCAACTACCTATTGCATCGCTTCTGGATCTACCGCAAGGGCTAGATCCTCGGTATTTCACCACTGACTCTTTGAGCGGCCATCAAGTACAATGGCGCCTTTTTCTTTTTTGTTGAGCGAGATTTCAACCCTATGCTGATTTTGCCCGGTGCCCCCGCCTTGTCTGCGTTTCGCAGCCACAAACTTCTGCAAACGCTGCAAGCCCTCGACCAGGGTGTTAGCGGTATTTATGCCGAATATGTACACCTGGCGGACACCAACGGCCCCTTAAGCCCCAGCGAAACGGAAATCCTCGTGCAGTTGCTGCGTTACGGCCCCTCGGTAAAAGCCCAAATGGGGGTTGGCCAGTTACTGCTGGTGGTGCCACGCCCCGGCACCATTTCACCCTGGTCCTCTAAGGCCACGGATATTGCCCACAATGCCGGTTTAGCCCGAGTGGCTCGCCTGGAGCGGGGCATCGCCTACCATGTGCAGGGGGATTTTGACCTGAACAAAGTGCTCCCCGCCCTGCACGATCGCATGACTGAAAGCGTGTTTGCCAGCCTCGATGAGGCGGCGGCCCTGTTCGCCAAACAAGAGCCCCGGGAGTTATCCATTGTGGATGTCATCGGCGGTGGCCGCATTGCGTTGGAAGTGGCCAATACCCAGCTGGGCCTGGCCCTGGCGGATGACGAAATCGACTATCTGGTGAGCAGTTTCACCCAGCTGGGCCGCAACCCCACAGACGTTGAGTTGATGATGTTCGCCCAGGCCAACTCCGAGCACTGCCGCCACAAAATATTCAATGCCAGCTGGACCTTAGACGGAGTTGAGCAGCCCCACTCGCTTTTTAAGATGATCAAACACACCTATGAGCGTGGCGGCGAGAATGTACTTTCGGCCTATGCCGATAACGCCTCTGTCATTGCCGGCCCCAGCGCCGGGCGCTTTTACCCGGACCCAAAAACCCGCGAGTACGGCTACCACCAGGAGCCGATTCACATCCTGATGAAAGTGGAAACCCACAACCACCCCACCGCCATTGCGCCTTTCTCGGGGGCGGGCACCGGCGCCGGTGGTGAAATTCGCGATGAAGGCGCGGTGGGCAAGGGCTCTAAACCTAAGGCGGGGATGACCGGGTTTACCGTCTCCAACCTGCAGATTCCAGGCTTTATTCAGCCTTGGGAGCAAAATTACGGCAAGCCTGAGCGCATTGTCTCTCCGCTTACCATCATGATCGAAGGCCCCTTGGGGGGCGCAGCGTTTAATAACGAATTTGGCCGCCCTAATCTCGCCGGTTACTTTCGCACCTTTGAAGAGAGCTTCGATGGCGAGCGGCGGGGTTACCACAAGCCCATCATGATTGCCGGGGGCTACGGCAATATCAAAGAAGAACACATAGCGCAGACTCCTTTTAGCCCTGGCACCAAGCTGATTGTGTTGGGTGGCCCGGCTATGCTGATCGGTCTCGGCGGTGGCGCGGTGCAGGGTGGCGGTGCCGTCATCGAC
>DAOQGS010000713.1:0-1980 GCA_035338675.1 Cellvibrionaceae bacterium | reverse complement strand
GGCGCTGCCGCCGTCCACTCGAATGAGGAACTTGCGGGTGCCGTCGGTGGAATCCAACTGTTGCACCACTTCAGGTAAACGCAGCTCAGCAACCTGGCTGAGTTTTTCCCGCAACACTTTGCTCATATTGGTCATGGCGTGAAAGTCCAGCACACCCAACTGATGCACCCACTTTAAAAGCTGGGTGGCGCGAAAGCGTTTTTCCCCTAAGGATTCAAAAAACGCCTCCAGCTTCGGCTGGGTAAGCCCAAGTAAATTGACGCGGGGAAGACTTACGTCCTGCATGGCAATACCTATAACCGAATGAAACGGACTGCAAATGAAACGGGAAAACTCAGCTTAAACGCGGCAATTACGCCGCAATATCACTAGATGCAAAGAAAAACGCTATCTCCCGCGCGGCGGAGGTTAAGGAGTCGGAGCCGTGCACCGCGTTGGCGTCGATGGAGTCGGCAAAGTCGGCGCGGATGGTGCCGGGGGCGGCTTCTTTGGGGTTGGTGGCGCCCATCAGGTCGCGGTTTTTAGCTACCGCGTTTTCACCTTCGAGCACCTGTACAACCACGGGGCCGGAGGTCATAAAGCTCACCAAATGGCCGAAGAAAGAGCGCTCGGCGTGTTCAGCGTAAAAGCCTTTTGCTTGCGCTTCCGACAGGGTAAGCATTTTGGCGGCGACAATGCGCAGGCCGGCAGATTCAAATCGGCTGTAAATTTGACCTATGACATTTTTCGCAACGGCATCGGGTTTAATAATGCTCAGGGTACGCTCAACAGCCATGGATTGCTCCTCTTTAGGAAATGGATAAAAAATAAAGCGCCGGTATAGGCTACCGGAGCGAAAAAGCCGCGATTATACCGGTGTTCGTTGCAAAATTGCACAGCCTAGGGGCAGCTGGATGGCAAGAGCCTAAAAATTAGGTACTTTTTTTGCCTGTGGTGTCGACAGCCGGGGATTCCAACCGCCGCTCTAGCAAGAAATGGGCGGCGCCGCCGGTGTCCAAATCAAGCCGCTCAAGGGACGGCTGCTGAGATTTTAGATAGCGAAATTCAAAATCCGCACTGGCGCCGCACTGCCCATTGGCCCCTTTGAGGTACACCAAGTAGGTCTCATCGCGGTACAGCTCCACTTTACATGCCCGGCTTGAGCGCGGGCTGGTGAGCCGCTCGGTATATAACTCACAGTTTTTATCCGCCTGAATAATCAGGCCCACGGTGGCGCTGTTTTCAGTGTTAAACCAATGGCCCGCGAGACTCGCCGGAATCGGCGGCAGGGCTTCGCCGGGTTTGCCGCCGAACGGGGGTGCGCTTGTGGCGCCTGCAGGCTCGGGGGCAGACCAGGCACAGCTTGCCATGATGAGAAATAAAAGTCCGACCTGGGCGCGCAACATAGGGTATCCCCGCAAAGAAAGCCTGCATTCTAAACCTTTGGGTTAATTTCAGGCGTGAATGGTTGGCAGGGATTGCCTGGGGCCGAGTGTTAAAAAGCCCGCAATTGGAAAAATTGCGGGCTTTTTACAGGGCACACTATGTAAGTGCTCCTGCCAATCCTACAACTCGCGCACCTGGGCGAAAAACTGCTTGGGTAGGCTAACCGGCCCATCACCGGTGATCATCAAGTTTTTCTGCTGGCGAATATCCTGGGATGAACTGCCCACTTGAATGGTTATTTTGCCAGGCTCCACTTGGTACTGTAGGGCCTCGGAATAAAACCCCATGAGTGCCACGGGTACATTAAATTCCAACCAGCGGCTTTGCTTGGCTTTCAGGTGAATACGCTTAAAGGCTTTTAGCTCTTTCACCGGGCGGGTGAGGCTTGCCACTGCATCGCTGATGTACAACTGCACTACCTCATCGCCGCCCACAGCGCTGGTATTGGTAATTTTAATTTTTGCCTTGAGGGTGTCGGTGGGGGCTAATTGATCCCGCTCGAAGGTTAAATCGCTGTAGGTGAATTGGCTGTAGCTGAGGCCGTGGCCAAAGGGG
>DAOQGS010000712.1:0-1984 GCA_035338675.1 Cellvibrionaceae bacterium | reverse complement strand
GGTGCTGTGGAAGTATTGGTAGCGGGCCACCAGTGCCAAGCCGCCGCTGAGAGCCTCGCCGCCTGCCCTGCCGTGGGCAAGGTTTTGTTGGCCGATAGCGAATCCCTCGCTCACAACCTAGCTGAACCCTTGGCAAAATTAATCGTCTCCCAGGCCGGTGGCTACAGCCACATTCTGGCCCCCGCCACCAGCTTCGGTAAAAACCTGCTGCCCCGCGTGGCTGCGCTGCTGGACGTACAACAGATCTCCGATGTGATCGCCGTGGTGAGTGCCGATACCTTCAAGCGCCCGGTGTACGCGGGCAGCCTGATCGCTACGGTGCAAAGTACTGACGCCGTCAAAGTGCTCACCATTCGCACCACCGCCTTTGATGCCGCTGCAAACACTGGCGGCAGTGCAAATGTTGAAGCCATCGCAGCTACTGGCAGCAACAACCAGAGCGCCTTTGTTAGCGCAAGCCTGGCCGTCAGCGAGCGCCCTGAACTTACCGCCGCCAAAATTATTGTCTCCGGCGGCCGCGCCCTCGGCAGTGCCGAGAATTTCGAGCTGATTTACCAATTGGCCGACACCCTCGGCGCCGCTGTAGGAGCCTCCCGTGCAGCGGTGGACGCAGGCTACGCCCCCAATGATTACCAAGTGGGGCAGACCGGCAAAATCGTTGCCCCTGAGTTGTACATTGCGGTGGGCATCTCCGGCGCCATTCAGCATATGGCGGGCATGAAGGACTCCAAGGTGATCGTCGCTATCAATAAAGACCCGGACGCGCCCATTTTCCAAGCCGCCGATTACGGCCTGGTGGCGGATTTATTCGAAGCCGTCCCCGCCCTCACCCAGGCCCTTAAAGGCTAAAGCGCCCGCTGCGCGGCCTCGGCTGCGCAGCGCACTTGCGCTACTTAGACCGATACACAGCCCCCACAATAAAAATTAAGCCCCTCAGCCTGCGGTGTAACAACTCCATACTGGGGCCAGCCCAGGGATTTGTGGTTTTGCGATAAGCCAGGCTAGAGTCTATTTAACCTGCCCGCTCTTTTAATTAGGCAACTTCATGTTCAGTTTCTACGAAGCACAATCCAAAGTTCAAAAAGACCGGCAGCTGATGCGCGAAACCGATGTGCGCATGGCGAAATATTCCCGCCGGGGGATTGTGACCAACGTATTGATTTATCTGTTGTGCTTAGCGAGCGGCGAATTTAAAGAAATTGAATACAACCTCAGTATTATTCTCACCATCGGCCTGTTACTCACCACCCTGCTGCGGGGTTATTTTCTCTACCGCTTTGATAGCATCTACCCGCGCGCACCCAACCGCTGGCGCAATATTTATTTCTCCGTAACCCTATTGGGTGCGGCCTGGTGGGGCATTATTACCTCCAGCATGACGGTGGCCCTCGAATTACAGCACGAAGCCCCCTTAATTTGGCTTTACACAGGGGTATTTTTTGCCACCACCGCCCACGCCTTCGCGCCTTACGGGCGGTTTTTAACCTATTACCAATTAATTGGTTTGGTGCCGCTCGCCATCAGCGCTTTTTTTGTCGGCGAATTAATAAGCCTGGTGAGCGGCGTGGTGATGCTGTTTTTCTGTTGGATTTTAAATCACCAATCCCGCACCATGACGGAAAACTATTGGGACCGGTTAGAAGCCAATTATATTCTCGCTCGCAAAACCGAAACTCTCGAAGAAGAAAAACGCGGCACCCGCGCCACCGTGCAATTAAACCAAGAATACATGGGCCTTTTGCGCAATGAATTAAAAGGCCTACTCGAAACCCGCCGCAAGCCCCGCGACGGCAGCAGTGAAGCCTCTGAACTCGCCAATAATAACCGCCCGCGCCTGCTACAGTTATTTAATAATGTGAATGACTTTTACCAGGTATTAACCAAAGAATTAGTCATTCACAACCGAGTATTTAACCTGCGCCACCTGCTGCAAAACCTCGTCGCCCAATACGTTAACCCCGCCCAGGTGCGCAGTATTCTGCTG
>DAOQGS010000711.1:0-1987 GCA_035338675.1 Cellvibrionaceae bacterium | reverse complement strand
TGCAACCAATTTATTGCGCTTTTCTTTCCTCGCAGCTGCCAGCCGAGCGGGCTTTGTTTTCTGACCATGATCCTTGTAATGCTAGCTTGCGCCTTGTACTGCCCCAATAATGCGGCAATTCTTAAATAGAAACTCATTCAGCTTGATTAGCACACTGGAGAGCCTCAATAGTTCCGAGATAACAGGTGGTGCCCTGTTTCAACATCCACCTTGGTGGACGTTGCTGACTAATGGTTTCAAGCGGCCTCCTCTAGTCGTATAAGTTCCCAACCTGTGAGCATCCACCAAAAGCCACAAGCACTGCGCTCGCACACATCAACATGGCATCCGGCGCACAATTAATCATATTGTTATCATGAATATTAAACCTGCCACCAAGCAGGGAAGACGGATTAAAATTAAAAGGAAAATAACCGCACATATTAACAGTAATGGCCGTATTTGATATGAAAGCCGATTCAATACCAATGTGTAACTTTGACAATAAGCAGATTGAATTTAACTCTGACTAGAAATATCAATTTAAAACTGCCTGCTTTGATAAAATTATGAGCACCTAAAGATCTTTGTTGATTCGAAGCGCAATAAATGCACACTGTTGCGACCAGCGCTAAACAATTCAAATCAGACACTTTGATCCATAACATGCCTAGTAAAAATTCTGGTCGAATGCGTGTATTTGCGGAAAAATCCCCATTAGTCTCCCTCTGCCGGTGGTGGCTTGTACAATTTTTCTACTTTAGCGAGCAATTTAGATTTTCTGGTATATCCTTAGTTGGTTTTGTATTGTCACATCGCTCACCTGCCAAAACTTGGTATCCATAATAATTAGGAGATCAAAATGATAACCCCCAAAACACTTACTGCCTTGCAGGCAATGAGTAAAATTGGAACGGCATTAGCTATATCCCTAGTGCTCGCCGCCTGTAACAGCAAAAATTCTTCCTCGGGCAATTCTAGTTCTTCTAGCTCTAGCAGTTCTTCTAGCTCTAGTAGTTCTTCTAGCTCTAGTAGTTCTTCTAGCTCTAGTAGCTCTTCTAGCTCTTCTAGCTCTAGTAGCTCGAGTAGCTCTTCAAGTTCAAGCAGTTCCTCCGGTCAGGCTGTAAACCATGCCCAGAACGGCAATGTGGAATGTAACACCACTGGCTGGAGCGCCCGGGCTGCAACTATTACACGCAGTGTGGATGACAAACACGCCGGTGAGGGCAGCTTGCTGGTTTCAGGTCGCGGCGCTTCCTGGAATGGTGCAACCTATCCTCTAACAACGCTGGTTAATGGCAAAACCTACCAGGTCTCTGCGTGGGTCAAGCTCGCCCCAGGTGAAGCCTCTGAGGTGATTAAGATCACTGGCAAACGAGCGGATGATAGTGACAATACCACTTACCTAGAGTACAGCACCGTAGGTTTCGGCACAGTCTCCGCCGATGCGTGGACATTAATCGAAGGCACCTATACTCCGGATGGTGTCACGCCCTTTGAGAGTTTTATTTTTGAGACAAACTCGGGCGCAGCCAATGAAAAAGTTAGTTTTTATGTAGATGATTTTGTTGTGTCTGGCGAAGCCGCTACTGAACTTGCCCCCTTTAAGTGTCCAAAAGCTACTACTAACGAGCTTGCCGTCAACGGCGACGTAGAGGATGGCATTAATAATTGGGCTGGCCGTGGCGCAACAATTGCTGCTAATACAGAGGTTAAATACGCTGATACCGCAAGCCTTTATGTATCTGGGCGCACAGCCAGTTGGCAGGGAGCTACCTTTAGCGTGAGCCCAATAATTGCCGGCGCCACCTACAACGTTTCCGCCTGGGTTAAATTTGGCGCAGAGCAGGCAACAGGCACCATTAAACTCACCGGCAAATTACAGGATGATGCGGATACCGGCACCTACAAAGAGTATTCTCAGATCGCATCTGCCACTGTAACTTCAGGTGAATGGGTGAAGCTTGAGGGGCAATACGTCCCAGGCAGCACCACTCCATTTGAATCG
>DAOQGS010000710.1:0-1987 GCA_035338675.1 Cellvibrionaceae bacterium | reverse complement strand
GTCGGGAAGCCGCTGGCGCGCCTTTTGTGGTGCGTATGATGGTGCCGGAGGCGGCGGGCCCCTGCCCGGTGCCGGACATGCTGCGCGGCACTATTGAGCTGGATTGGAGCCAAGTGGACGCCCAGGTGTTATTAAAATCTGACGGCTTGCCCACTTATCATTTAGCCAATGTGGTGGATGATCATTTAATGCAGATCAGCCATGTGATTCGCGGTGAAGAGTGGATTAATTCCGCCCCCAAACATATTTTGTTGTACCGTTATTTTGGCTGGCAACAACCGGTATTCTGTCATTTACCTTTATTGCGCAACCCGGATAAATCCAAACTCAGCAAACGCAAAAACCCCACCTCAATTTTGTATTATCAACGCATGGGGTATTTACCCGAAGCCCTGTTAAATTATTTAGGCCGCATGGGTTGGTCTATGCCCGATGAGCGGGAAAAATTCACTCTGAATGAAATGCAAGAGAATTTTGCCATAGAGCGGGTTTCCCTCGGTGGGCCGATTTTTGATATCGACAAATTAAATTGGCTCAATGGCCTGTGGATTCGTGAGAATAACACCACCGAACAATTAGCGGCGCGTTTGGTGCAGTGGGCGCTGAATGAGCAAAATTTATTGGCGGTCATTCCGCAGGTGCACAAACGCTTAAATACCCTGAGCGATTTTATGCCTATGGTGGGGTTTTTGTTGGCGGGCCGTTTGCCTTTAACGGCGAGTTTATTTGATGAAATAAAACTTGATGCCGAGACAAGAATTAAAGTGCTGCAATTTGCCTCCTGGCGCTTAGAGCAATTACAAGCCTGGGATAAGGATTCTATTTTTGCGGCCTTAAAACAATTGGCCGATGGCTTAGGCATTAAAATGAAGGATTTTGTGGCGCCTATATTTATCGCTATTAGCGGCTCCTTAACCTCGTTTTCGGTGGTGGATGCCATGGCCTTGTTGGGGCCGGATATGTCCCGTGTGCGCCTGCGCGAGGCCCTGGAATTACTCGGCGGCGTGAGTAAAAAAGCGGCTAAACAGCTGGAGAAAGATTATGCCGCACTGGTGGCGCCAGCGGCTGCTGAGGAGTAGGGGCGCGGGTAAAATGCGGCTTGTTATGGATGGATGGGCTTTTTTACATTAAATCTAATTGGGGGGTTGACTCGATAGGGATGCATCCCTAGAATGCGCGCCACTGTCCGGTACACGGCTAGGACGGGGCTTTAGCTCAGCTGGGAGAGCGCTTGCATGGCATGCAAGAGGTCAGCGGTTCGATCCCGCTAAGCTCCACCAAATTCAAAAACCCTCTAGGGCAACCTAGAGGGTTTTTTTATGGCTTCTGTTTTGTGTATGGATGTTTATTGGTAACCATTCAGCACTTTTTATTGTGGCTGGAGGTGATTCTCGCGCCGACTAGAAAACATCCGGTTATATTAGTGCCGCGAGCCATCTGTACTCCGCCCGCAGCAGTGAATACAGCTTATTTCAGATGCGCCGTGAATACATCCGTGTAGGCTCGTCAATAAGGTCCCTCATTTTACCGCCCTCGCAAAGAGCACGATAAGGTGTGCTAAATAGTTAGGTGTTTTTTATTGTGGTTCACCCAAGAGTGGTTTTTAGGTTCAAGGCTATTTATTTTTAATCAATGAGATGTGGTACTCCTGCTTGGCTTCAGAGCAGTGGTATTTAAATTCATCCAACGCAAAAGCCCGCAATAGGCTTGCATAGTTTTTTCTAACTATTTACGAACCCTGGCTTATTCCAGGTATTTTATATCAGCACCCAGCTTGACGATAAATTCTGCGATTGCGCGCTGATCAATTGTGCGGCCTAAAAATTGTAACTATTGAGCGCGTCTTATTAATTGTTTTATCTGCGCGGGCGAAAAATTAGGAAAAATGTAACTTTTCAGCATCTTTTTATGTGGCTGGGGGTAATTCCTGCCCTGACTGGGAACTCACGCGTGGGTGTTTTAGTGCTGTGCCCCCGTAATAGAGCAC
>DAOQGS010000709.1:0-1991 GCA_035338675.1 Cellvibrionaceae bacterium | reverse complement strand
CTGGAGATCTCACCACTCGCGAGTACTATGAAATCATCACCAACGACCCAGGCTGTGCGTCTTGCCACCAAAACCGTATTAACCCGCTGTTCGGTATCGATGATATTGACCATTTGGGTAAATTCCGCACCACCATGCGCGGCCTTGGCCCTAATGGACAGTACAATCTGCCAGTAAACAACTACGGTGAGTTAATTGGTCTTGCCAGCATTGACGATACTGCGACGTTAACCTTCCAAGGCTCCAAAGACCTCGGCAAGAAAATGTCCACACTGCCCGCTATCTCTGAATGTCTTGCAGTAAACAGCTTCCGCTGGGCAACCGGTATGCCGCTGAACAGCAACTCATACTCGACCCTTGAAGGCGGCCAAGACAACGAGCCAGCTAAGTTGACGCGCAATCAAGAAGAGAGCTTTGCCTGTGCCGAGAAAACGCTTCAGGACACCTATGACGCCAACAACGGCAGCGCCAAAAGCCTCTACCGCAAAATTGGTACTCTAGACCTGGTCCGTTTGCGTAAACCCATCGACTCCAGCCAAGTTAAACAGAATTAGGGGCTATGAGAATGAATAAGAATATCGAAAGATCGATTAAGCAAATGCAAGCCGAACGCCGCAGATTTCTTGACATGCTCGGAAAAGCGGGCGTTTCTGCCGGATTGCTCAGAGCCTCACCTATCGTTGGCGGGTTGATGAGTGCACGCTTTGCCGAAGCAGCTACCAATGACAAAAAGTTTATTTTGCTCTACCAACCCAATGGTGCGCCGCGCAATTACCTGAGCAGTATTGCTTTAAACCCGCTCAAGCCGTACGCAAGCACTGTAGCTGCGCTTACTATGAATATTCGCGATCCAGGTAACCACGGTAATATCCACTGGGCAACGGGGGCAAAGTCGTATAACTCTTCTGATGCAAACTCCAGCAGTATCGATTTACAAGTGGCTAAAGTCCTCGGCAACAATACACCCAAGCGCTCGATTCAATTAGGCGTTCAATCGGGCAGCCAAGAAGGCATCAACCGCCTCAATGGTGCCGCGGTAACCCGAATCGATAGCCCGTCAACTGCGTTGCAACAGATATTCAGCGGTACGTCCGCTGGCTCCAGCAGCAGCTCAACCGGCAGCACCAGTGGGCCGACTGATGCTGAGCGTAAGCTCGCTATTGTGGACGCGAACAAACAAGGCTTAGACGCCATCCGCAACAAGCTGGGCTATGACGAGCGTTATCGCCTGGACGCTCACTTGGACACCATTACCCAGTTGGAAACACGTTTGAAAAGCCAGGTTTCCACTGGTGGTAGCTCCAGTGGTAGCACTGGCGGATCCTCGGGCGGTTCATGCACCAAGCCTTCAGTATCCTCGAGCAAATCAGCGTTGGCGGAATACCGTATGCAAGGTGATATTGCTGTTGCAGCATTGGCCTGCGGCATTACTAACGTAGTGTCCATCCAATTTAACGAAACCCAAGCCAGCTGGTTGCCCGGCGACGGCACCTCAGACGCGGTTAACTTTAATGCGGACCACCACCAGGTTAACCACGGTGGCCAGGCAGCTGCATTATTGCCTGCGGTCTGTGAGTATATGAATAAGGGTATTGCTAATCTTATTGCCAAATTGCAAACAGCTGGCATTTACAATAACACCGTCATACTCTGTGTTAGTGAAATGGGCGATGGTGTAAACCACACCCCAGATGCGGGCCCCATCATCGTTGCTTCAGGTATTTCTGGCTTCCGAGCTGGCAACAAAGCAGTAGGAAGCGACCACTTCAATGTGTTCCCTGATATATTCAAGTTATTGGGAGTATCAGGGGCTGCAGGTATTTACGGTGGATATGGGAGTGGTGGCATCGTTGCCTAAGCATTAAATTAAACTAACACCCAGCCCTCTTTTGAGGGCTTTTTTTTTGCCTTTATATTGTCGTCATTTACCGCCACTGCGGCAGAAACGCTCTTGAGAATTGAAAACTTGCCGCGTGTGGTTTTTTCTTTAA
>DAOQGS010000708.1:0-2002 GCA_035338675.1 Cellvibrionaceae bacterium | reverse complement strand
ACCAGGTCCAGCCGATCCACTGTTTGTTGCTTTCCAAGTATTGCAATACCCGGCCAATGGTTGCCTGACAGGTTGAGGTGTTGCCACCGCCAAATTCGCCTAAAAAGCCGCGGAAATTATTGGCTTTTAACCAGGCCGTCGCCTCAGCCAATTTGCTATCACCCTCGGCTGTGGCGCACTCAGCTACAGTACCGGAGAAATCCTTGTCGAAGTACTGATGGAATTCAAAGGCGAAATTATTTTTCGGGTCAACAAAGTTCACCATCACTTGTGAATTGGGCGTGCCGTAATAATTTTGCGTCCAGGAGTGAGCGCCGGTCCAGGCATTGCCAGGTTCTAAAATCAAGTTGTTAGCGCCCGCATCGCGCACAGCTTTGGCACCTGCGTTGGCTGCGGTTAACCAGTCTTCCGTACGCATGGTATTTGGCTCATTCATCAAGGCAAAAATAACCTTGTTATTGCCTTTGTAGGCAGTGGCCAAACGGCTCCAGAAATTGGCAAATGCGCTTACAGGAACCTGGCTGGAACCGATTAAATTACCCCGGTAACGCGCATAGTTGTGCGGGTCGATAACAACGGTTATGCCTTTAGCCGTGGTTTCGGTAACGAATAAATCCAGGCGGGCAAATTCGGTATTATCGAACGCTTGGTTTAACGTGGGCTGTAAACGCTCCCACAAGAAGGGCAAGCGCACCGTGTTCATTTTTTTGCTCTTGAAGTAATCCACCGAGGATTGGGCCGGATAGGTGTAATCTTTATCGTAAATGCCGGGCAATTGTTTCTCGCCAAACTCGGCTGCGGCTAGTGAAACACCGCGGTATTGGATGCCGGTGGTAGCCCCTGAAGTACTAGAGGAGGAAGAGGAGCTAGACGAACTTGAGGATGAACTTGAGGATGAACTTGAGGATGAACTTGAGGATGAACTTGAGGAGCTGCTTGAATAACGGTTCGGCGGGCACAGCGAACTGTAAAAAGTTTCCGAAGATGAGCTATAAACAACAGTTATATTCCCGTATATAGAATCGGTACAATAGCTGTAAGGCTCGTCGGGAAATAAGCATACCGGCTTGCCTGAAGTGGTCGGTCGCTCGATCTTCGGAGCTGTACATTGCAGGCCCGACGAGGAGCCTGAAGAGCTAGACGAAGAACTACTCGATGACGAACTCGAGCTAGATGAGCTGCTCCCGTCAGTAGCGCCACAGCCAGCCAAAACCAAACTTGCTGCAATGAGCGAGCCATTCACTAAATATTTTAGGTTCATATTAGGATCCGTTGGGTTACGTCCTATGTAAATTGCGCGCTAGGATTCCTCTGATTTCTTGTCGATCTGGTTAGACTGCCCAATTAAGACGCTAACACATGTATTCGTACAGGCTTCAAATATTTACGAATTAACACTTGATCAGAACTTGCCTAGCACTTCAGCACTAAATCACTCGCAATTTCACAGGCCTGTTGATGAGAAAAAACAGACAAAAGCCATCGCTTGAATCCAAGCACCGGGGATTCTATTTATTTACAAATTGACCAACAAGCGCGCAAACACGGAATTGGTTATTAGCGCAAATAATTTATTGGCTTAAGGCAAAGCGGGTAAATTCTTCACACCGCGCGCGCCTTTACCATTTCTTATCCACTCTGCCCAAACCTGCCGTGCGTTAAGCCCTGGCAGCGCCGCCCCAAACTGCCTTGATTAGGGTACAATCCGCCGCCATTTTGTTTGTAAACGAGCTTTAATCCCCATGGAAATCAACCCCCTTTTAAACGCCCTCACCGACATGCAAGCCCGCGCCGATTCCCTTCGGGGGTATCTTTGAATACGCTGAACGCAAAGAGCGCCTCACCGAGGTAGAGCTGGAGCTGGCCGAGCCCAATGTGTGGAACAACCCCGAGCGCGCCCAGGCCCTGGGTAAAGAGCGAGCCGCGTTAGAACTGGTAGTGAAAACCATCGACAACCTGGATCAAGGTGTGGCCGACTGCCGGGAGCTCATCGATATGGCGG
>DAOQGS010000707.1:0-2010 GCA_035338675.1 Cellvibrionaceae bacterium | reverse complement strand
GGTCATGATGCCTAAGCGGCCGTAATTATTGTCGCCCACCTGGGCCGCCATGCGCAAAACCACCTCTTTTTGCAGCATAAAATGCATATCGCGCACTAACGCGCGAAAGCTCAATAAATGAAAAATCAACGGCGTGGAAATGTTATAGGGCAGGTTGCCCACTATGCGCAGTGGGTTTTGCTCTGTGGCTAGGGCGCTAAAATCAAATTTTAAAGCGTCCGCCTGATGCACCACTAAATTGGGGTATTCGCTAAATGTAGCTTTGAGGATAGGAATTAAATCGCGGTCCAATTCCACCACATTTAAATTCGGGCAGGCGTTTAATAACAGCGCCGTAATGGCCCCTTTCCCTGGGCCAATCTCAACTAAATTATCCCCCGCCTGGGGGCGGATGCTGCGCACTATATGGTTAATAATGCGTTGATCGACCAGAAAATTCTGCCCGAAGCGTTTGCGTGCTTGGTGTTCTGTCATGGCGTGCTCAAACAAAACCGCCATTGTGACATAACCTGGCAGCAGGTCCGAGCGCTTTACTGCTCGCCATGAATTGCAACCCATCAGGATGAGCCTGTTCAGAACTCAAACGCCGGTATGACCCGGTTGGGTTACAGGCTTCGGTTATTAAAACTACTATTGCTCGCCAATACCCCATTAAAAATTGCGCCTACATATTGGATTGTTTAACCTGCGGTTTGTGGTTTTTCCCTGGGCTCGTATCCATGCTAGCTCTTGCACCTGAATATCGCATGCGCGTCCTGCGCTACAGCCTTTTAATGGGTTGGTTAGTATTATTGGCAGCTTGCTGGTTTGATTTTGGCCAATCGCGCATCACCGATCCAGCCGACAGTTGGGGTATTAGCGGATTTGTTGGCAAGCCCGTAGAAGTGCGCGGCCAACTATTGGCGCCTCAGGCCTATAACCCAGCGCCGCGCTTATTCTGGGGCGGCGTTGTTCCCGTTGTTGTTTTATTATTAATTTTTGGCGGCCACGATCTTTGGCGGCGCATTTGCCCCCTATCGGCCTTCAGCCAAATCCCCCGTCTGTTGGGATGGCAGCGCAAAGTGGGCAAAAATGGCGAGCGCCAATTAGCGCTAATACAACCAAACTCCTTTATTGCCCGCCACACCTTATTAATTCAATTTGTGTTATTCGCCTTGGGCGTTACCTTGCGGCTAACCCTCACCTCGGCCAACCCCCGCGCCCTGGTAATTTTTACGCTACTCACCTTATGCGTCGCCATTTGTGTCGGTTTTTTATGGGGTGGCAAAACCTGGTGCCATTATTTTTGCCCGATGAATGTAGTGCAATTGGCGCTGTCCGGCCCGCGCGGCTTAAATGCTGGCAAACCCGTACCGGGAATTAGCCAGTCCATGTGCCGCAAACCCGGTCCCAGCGGCGATGTATCCATGTGTGTGGCCTGTAATTCACCCTGCCCCGACATAGATATTGAACGCAATTATTGGCAAACCCTGCCGAAAAAAACCAAACGCTTTGTGGTGTACGGCTATTTAGGTGTGGTGGCAGGTTTTATTCACGGTTTGTACGCCACCGCCGGTTCCTTCAGTTATGGCGCCGCGGTGTGGTATGACAGCGATTGGCAGGCGATTGGCTTTGCGCCATTTGGCTCTTTTCTAGCCGTGCCCAGAATGCTCGGCGCGGCGGTTTTAATGCTCAGCTGGATCGGCTTGGCGGCGCTCATCGGCTTTTGTTTGGAGGCAATAATTTATCAAGCCGTGAATAAACAACACGGTGACAGCGCGCGGGAAATTGCCATCAACCGCAGCATGGTGATCTCCACCGCGTCAGCATTATTGCTGTTAATTTTTCGCGTGGCGCTGCCGGGGTTGAGTTGGTTAAATCATGAGTTGGTGGAAATAGTTGGCTGGGCGGCTACCATTGCCATAATTATCTGGGCACACCGCAGCTGGAGCCGAACCAGTAGTGCCCATAATAAAGGGCTCTTCGTAGAATTGTGTAAAACCCCCGCGCCAGATGGCAAAATGACCTTCC
>DAOQGS010000706.1:0-2011 GCA_035338675.1 Cellvibrionaceae bacterium | reverse complement strand
TTAAATTGGTTGAAGATGAGCAACTAAAACGGGTAATCGATGAGTTAAATGAGCGGCCCCGCAAGGTTTTAGGGTATAGAACACCGAAGGATTTAATGAATGACAAACTGGCGGCCAAGGCCGCTTAATGAATGATGCATTTCGGGGTTGAATCCGCCAGGTCCCTCTTGTTGACGGTCTGAAATAATGTGTATTCATTGCTTCGGCACAGCTTGTATTGTTACACGCGCAGGTGAACCCCCAAAAACCTTGCATGCAACAACCCAGAATTAATTCCCCCAAATAATCACTCGCCGCCAGCAAAATTTACCCATTCCAAAAAATTAAATTCCCAAGCCTCAATACCTAGCCTGCATGTTTTGTCCAACAATAAAACTTTTTAAAAACGGCAAAAAACACTAGGCCTCCACAACCAGCAAAACACTGACGAATTCTTATTTTAATAGTCAGTCAATTTAATTTTTGCAATCCTCAATAAAAGATAAATAACATAAATTAAATCCCAGATCACATTTCTCATGTTGTGCGCTCAGCAAACTTACCTATTGGCAACCCAGCACCTATTTAATTGTGTTTACATGCTGCCGTGAAATATTCACAGGCGGGAAGGCACACATAAAAACACACAACCCAACCGCAAGCGTCGGTGCAGGCCAATACCTTAGGTGATACACAAGTGGTTAGCCCGCAGCCCGGCTTATCAATGGTCTCCACACTCATGTTCAGGCGGAATTTTTATGCATAAGACTCTTTTAGCCGTTGGTATAACCCTGCTGTCAGCCACTATGGTGGGTTGCGGTGGCGGCGGTGATGTCACTTCAAGCAGCAGTTCATCATCGAGCAACTCAAGTAGTTCATCATCGGGGCGCTCGTCGTCATCCTCTAGCAGCTCCTCTTCCAGCAGCAGCTCGTCCTCTAGCAGTTCATCCAGTAGCTCATCGAGCAGTTCATCAACGGGCGGCTTAACAAACTTTCAGGCCATGACCACTTCATTTACCGAAGGCGGTGCTATTCCTGCAGAATTTACCTGCGAAGGTAAAAACTTTGGCGATGGTATTTCCCCCGAAATTCACTGGACCGATGGCCCAACGGGCACCATGAGTTATGCCGTTGCGTTTAAAGACATGACGATTATCAACAGCGCCAACCCCACCAACGGTTACCACTGGTTGATGTGGAATATTCCAGAATCCATCAATATGGTACCTAAAAACCTTTCCACCCCAGCTAAACCCACCGAAATGGGCGGCGCGACGCAAAAAAGTGCGTTTAATGGTGGCACGAAGTTTTTTGGCCCCTGCCCGTCAACGTCGTGCAACGCTCGAAAGAAAGATACCTACTCCTTCACCGTGTATGCTCTGGGCTCATTATCCGTTACCCCAACTGGCACCACCGTACAACAACAAATACAGTGGTTAGAGCAAAACGCCCTGAAGAAAACCGAAGTTACCGGCACATCGGATGCAGCACCCAAAGGCACCAATTGCCCAGGCTCAAGCTCATCCAGTTCAAGCTCGTCCAGTTCTTCAAGTTCTAGCTCCTCAAGCTCCAGCAGTTCCGGCGGAATCGATGGCAAAGCATTATTTGTCAGCAACTGCGGCAGCTGCCACAAAGGCAATGGCCAGGGTTCAAATACTGGTCATGACGTTACCAACCATACCGCAGCGGAAATCAAAACGGCTATTCAAAATGTGACAACTATGAGAAGGTTTTCCACCCTGACGGACGCACAAATTAATGCCATTGCGGCATTTTTGAAAAAGTAATATTTTTGCAAACAATTTTAGCCAACCATTAAGCCACCTTCGGGTGGCTTTTTATTTGCTGGCCTATTGCTAAAAAATAATTTGTTTGGATTAGAAGAAAATCCACACACCAACCATCCGCACACCTAAGCTGCGCGCCTCCAGCAATAACGCCCCTTACCCGAGTGCTTGGGAACCTCTGAAAAATGTCGGCGGCGAAGCGCTGGCTAGGCGAATTTGCCAAAAAAAGCGGACGACTGCAGGGA
>DAOQGS010000705.1:0-2012 GCA_035338675.1 Cellvibrionaceae bacterium | reverse complement strand
GGACATGGCGCCGAGACTTCCGTCGTTCGGATGGGATCGATAGAGGTGGTAGGCAACCCTGCGGCCCAAGCGATCAAACTCGATGCCCGCCCGAATTTGATTGCCCGATGGCAGGTCCTGATTCAGGGTATGGGGCAGGTGCTCGGGTTCGAGCAACTGCAGCTGCAGCCCCACCGCCAACCCGTCTTCGGGCCGTCGGTAGCGCAGACGGCAGAGCACTTCACCGCCTTCGAGCATGGCGCGGCAGGCCAGGGCTTGGAGGCCGTAAAAATCCGTCAGGCCCGCCGCATCGGCCTCCTCACACCAGCTGTTCCAGAGTGTATGGATGTCTTGGCGCTGGCCGTCATCCTGCAGCAGTGACTGGGGTTTAATCCCGGTGCCAATGGCGTTGGCCACAAAGGCTTCAACCCCCGCTGCCGCCCAGGCGTTGCGGCGCACCAGATCGCGACTTTTGGCGCGAAGCTCACTTTGGGAATGGGCCAGCGCCGCCACCGCGCCGGGATTGCCGACGCGCCAGGCCAAGGCTCTGCGTCCGCCGCCCACTCCATCATAGGTCGGGGCCGTCTGGCCCAGCAGACGACGCGTTAACCCGCCCAACCAGCTCATTAAAATCCCTAAAGACCCTTAACGGTCGTGATGCGAATTTGGCGCACAGGGGCTGGCCATAAACCGGTAGCAATTGCCTGTTCCAGCAGATCGCGTTTTACCAGCGCAATCGCCTCTTTTAATTCAGCCACAGAGCGGTATTCCACAGTTTTATCCGCGAAGGTAACGCGGTGTTCGCCTTTGGCCAGGGCCGTTTGCAAGGCATCCAGCTGCTCATAGGTGTACGCCATTAGCGGTACACCACCAGGTTGATTTCCGTTGAGTCGTCGAGGCCCGCCGAGCTGGTTGCGCAGGCGATCTCCAGAAACTGGGCGGTTTTGGCCTCGCTCGGCCTAATTAGAGCAAAGCGCTGGTTACCGCTGCTCGCGTTACTGCGGGCGAAGCCAACCCAGCAGTAGTTGGCGTCCGGTAGAGCGCTTTGAAAGGTCACACGGTAGCGACCGGCCGCTAAGCGCGTGATGGTGGCCACATTCAAGCTGGCCTTAATACTGACCTGATTATTGGCGTACCCAAAACTCACCCAGGCGCGCGCCAAGCCAAGATGATCGGCGGCAATTTTGTTGGCCACCTCCTGAGCAATGCGCTGGGCCAGCGCACTGATGCGCGTGACCAGACTCATGGGGTCAATGCACCGGTAAAAATGGCGACAAAGTCGGTCTCCGGGTTGCCGATATCGCTGGCGGCCAGGGCACCGATGTTGGCACGCGCCTGCACCTGTTGTGGGACGGTCAGCACCTGCGCGCCGTCAAAGCGCACGCGGTTATTCACGGCCGCCAGCAACGCATCTAGGCCACTGGTGCCGTTTTGCAGTAGCTGTTGGATCTCCACCAAGGTGTCATAGGCAGCATCAGCACCGCCTAAAATCTCGGATTTGAGCGTATTCAGCAGGCCGACGACTTTGCTTGAGGAGTAGGTGCTGGTGGTTGCTACCTGCGCATCGTTGATATCGGTGGCCGCGCTCACGGCCGCTTTGAGTTCATTGATGGCCGCCACCAAGGAGGTTTTATCGGTGGTGGTGAGGCTTGTGATCGTGCCCGTCTTGGTGCGGACGTCGTTAAATTCCTGGGCAACCCGCAGCACTAGGCTTTCAATGCGCGCAGCTAAACTCATAGGCAGTCTCCACGTAACTCAATGATAAAGGGGTAAATTCAGCCAACGGCTTTTGATCACCCGCCGACGCTGGGGCCTTGTAACGACGGGTGTCTCGGGCGCTGGGTTCGCCACGGCCTCGGGTTGAAGGGGTGGACGGATACGGGGCATCGGTGTGGCGTGAACCGAACCGAGCTGCCGCTCCAGTTCATCCCAATGGCGCTCCTCAAAGCGATCCAGACCGGCGGCGGCCGCCGCCGCTCGGGCATACACATAACAGTCCAGCGCCTCGTTGCGCTCGCGGATCTTGTGCCACT
>DAOQGS010000704.1:0-2018 GCA_035338675.1 Cellvibrionaceae bacterium | reverse complement strand
GGTTTTAATGCCCGCAGCGATGATAAAAGCGCTGATAACGATGGCTTTCGCGCGGCGAATATCCACATCAAAGCCCGCGCACAATTAAATGATGCGCAATCTATAGGTGTAGTAGCGCGCTCAACCCAGAGCGCCAATGAATACGACGGCTGTTACGATAGCCAATACCAGCGGCTGGACAGTTGCGATGACAGCGCCGAGGCCAATGCCGCGCGGTTAAATTGGCGCTACAGCGGCACACAACTACAACAGGAATTTTCCCTCGCCCATTATATTAATCAGCACGACCGCTATTTAAGCTCCGCTGCCGCCAAAAATGAATCCGTGCGCGGCACCAGCAGCGATGCACAGTATTTTGCCCATTATGCCGTTAACCAAGCAGTGGGTGTCAGCTTGGGGCTTGCGGCCAAGCAGGAAACATTTTTACAAAAAATAACCACCGATAATTACCACGCCGATGAGCAGCGGGATTCTTACGGGGTATTTTCCGAGTGGTTAATTCATCCTAGCGAGCAGTTTTCCTATAGCATCGGCGGCCGCTGGGACAGCAGCGCCGATTTTGGCAACCACAGCAGTTACCGCTTAGCCAGCGCCTATATTATTCCCACCACCGGGCCAGAACTAAAATGGCGCGCCGCCGCCAGCAGCGGCTTTCGCTCGCCGAGTTTTTATGAAATTTATTTTAATAATCACAGCGGCTATGCAAGCCCCAGCGCGCAAAAAGATTTTCACGATGAAACCAGCCGGGGCCTAGAGACGGGCCTGGATGCCCACTGGCAAACCCTCAGCCTGAGCGCCACTGTTTTTAGCAATAAAATTCAGGATGAAATTTTTTACGATGCCCTGAATTACTCCGGTTATGTGCAAACCGAGGGCGAGAGCCAATCTGAAGGGGTGGAATTTTCGGGCAACTGGCAAATGTCTGCCCAAGTGCAATGGCGCCTGGGGTACACCCATCTAAACACCGAGCAAAACTCCAGTTATTTAGCTGGCACCAGCGCCAAAACCGCCAAAGTGCAGCGACCGGAAAATACCTATACCCTGGGCGTACATGTGGAATTATTAGCGGCCCGCTGGATTAGCGACCTTAATTACCGCAGTGCTTTTAACCAGCGGGCCTACGGCGGCGGCCTGATGGAAGATTATGCCGTAGTAGACGCACAAACTGCCTGGCAATTTAACAGCTCCGCGCGTATTTATTTACGTCTAGCCAATCTATTGGAGGAGAATTATCAGGAAGTTAAAGGCTATAATACCGACCCTTTAAGCGCGTATGCAGGCCTGCATTGGTCGTTTTAATTGTTGACTCGTTGATAGGCGCCAATGGCGCCTTTTTTTGGACTTGAATTTATGACTGAGCATCAGGATAAAGACCATCAAGCGGCCATGCAGGCCACCCAGGAAAAAGTGCGCGCCGCCGTGGCCGCCGCCAAAGAAAAACGCGGCGTAATTATTTATTTATACGGCCAGGGCAAGGGCAAAAGCAGCTCCGGCTTTGGCACCCTGCTGCGGGCCGTGGGCCACGGGCAAAAAGCCGCTGTGGTGCAATTTATTAAGGGCACTTGGAAAACCGGTGAGCAGCAGTTTTTCCAGCAGCACCCCAATGTGCAGTATGAAATTATGGGCACGGGTTTTACCTGGGATAGCCAAAACCGCGCAAAAGATATGGCGGCGGCCGCCGAAGTGTGGGAAAAAGCCAAATTATTTTTGCAGGATGAATCCATAAACCTTATTTTATTGGACGAAATAACCTACATGTTTGATTACGGTTATTTGGATCTGGCCGAATGTTTGAGCGCCTTCAAACAAAAACCTCTGCAGCAAAATATTATCCTCACCGGCCGCAGCGCCATTCCTGAATTAATTGAACTTGCCGATACGGTGAGTGAAATTAACGATATTAAACACGCCTTTCGCGCCGGGGTTAAAGCCCAACGGGGCATCGAATTTTAACCGCCAATGCATTAAGGAACCTCTGAAAAATGTAGGCGGCGAAGCGCTGGCTAGGCGAATTTGGC
>DAOQGS010000703.1:0-2024 GCA_035338675.1 Cellvibrionaceae bacterium | reverse complement strand
AATTAATTGTTGTCAGCGTCAGCGACGACGGCCCCGGTGTGCCCAGCAGCGAACAGGCGCGGGTATTTGAATCCTTTGTGCGCCTGAGCAATCCGCAAAACTCCAGCCAGCGCGGCTTTGGCTTGGGTCTGGCGATTGTGAAACGCCTGATGCGCTGGCACGGCGGTGATGTCAGCCTCAGCGCCGCAGCCGCTGGCGGCGCCTGTTTCACCCTGCACTGGCCGAGGGGCAATGGGCTTGCCGATGCCGCCGAACAGCCGCAGAGCTAGAAATGATAAGTTCGCCCCCTTAAGCCGTCTTAAGCGGCCGGATACAGGTCGTCGGCAATCTGATCAGTGGCCCGCACCAGGGCATCTACGATACTCGGCTCCATGGAGGAATGGCCCGCGTCGCGAATAATTTGTAATTCGGACCCAGGCCAGGCTTGATGTAACGCAAAGGCGTTATCCAGGGGGCACACCACATCGTAGCGGCCGTGCACAATAATGCCGGGAATATCCTTTAATTTATCGGCATGGGCGATAATTTGGTTGGGGGCAATAAAGGCGTTATTGACAAAATAATGGGCCTCAATGCGCGCAAGGGATAATGCCCTATGGGGCTCGGCAAAAAAATGCACAATTTCAGGGTTGGGCCGCAGAGTGGCGCAGCGGCCCTCCCAGGTGGACCAGGCCTTGGCGCAGGACATTTTTGCCAGCTCATTGGCGCCGGTTAAGCGCTCGTAATAGGCCTGCATTAAATTACCCCGCTCCGCCTCGGGGATATGGGCGATAAAATCCTCCCAATAATCCGGGAAAATACGGTCGGCACCCGCCTGATAAAACCAGTGTAAATCCTCTTGCCGACATAAAAATATGCCACGCAGTATCATCGCCATGACCCGCTCGGGAAAGGCCTGGGCGTACAGCAGGGCCAGGGTGGAACCCCAGGAGCCGCCAAATAACACCCATCGATCTATGCCTAAATGCTCCCTTAAGGCCTCTATATCGCTAATTAAATGGGCCGTGGTGTTGTTGTGCAGCTCTGCGTGGGGGGTGGAGCGGCCGCTGCCGCGCTGATCAAACACAACAATGCGGTAGCGGGCCGGGTCGAAAAAGCGCCGGTCGTTGTGGCTGCTGCCCGCCCCAGGGCCGCCGTGAATAAATAACACCGGCACACCATCCGGGTTGCCGCTGACCTCCCAGTAAAGTCGGTGTACATCATCCACCGCCAGTTCACCGGTAGCATCCACACGCAACTCAGCATAGAGTGTTTTCATTCGTCTCATCTCCAAAAGCGTTAAGTGATTAGCAGCCACCCTACCACAGCCCCCCAATAGGCAGTAGGCGCTGCATCAATAATAGAAGCTGTTAAGGGCTTAGACGAATGGCAGGGCGTACATCTCACCTAAGGCTCGCCCGCCCAGCCTGCATACAACAGAGGCGCAATAACTAGATCCCAATAGACAGATCCCAATAACTAAGGCCCAAATACCAAGGATTAGTCCCTGGAGTGTGCGGGCCCGCTTGCCAATATCGCCTTCAGCGCCGGTTTTATTATTGGCAATTTCTTCTGCATAACATCACACCTATTTATCAATAGCCGCACAGGCGCACAATTCTTTAGCGCCGAATGGGTAACATAATAAATGCCTATTTTGTTACTATGCGCCGCCTTTAAAACGCGCGCATTGAATGCGCGCTTCGATTAACACAGTTAACGGGATCACTCAAGTGAATACCACCGACAAAATACTCACACGCAGCCTATTAAGCTTATTAATCAGCCAAAGTGCCTTCGCCGCAGAAAAACCCCGTGAAATTGAAGAAATAATTGTCACGGCGACAAAACGCGCGACGAATTTGCAAGATACGCCTTTAGCCGTTTCCGCATTTAGCCAAGAAACACTGGCGGAAAATCACGTGGTTAATTTAAATGATTTACAAGGCATGGTGCCGAGTTTACATATTGCACAAAACGGCACGCAAAATACTCCTATGGTATATATGCGCGGCGTAGGTTCATCGGATCAAACCGAAAGCGGC
>DAOQGS010000702.1:0-2035 GCA_035338675.1 Cellvibrionaceae bacterium | reverse complement strand
TCAGCCTGAAGGATATGGAGCACTATATGGGCGAGCGCGGGCGCAAGGGTAATAAATTGCCGCGCGGCTTCCAGCAGGTGGATCGAGTGGAAACGCTATAACACCCAGCGATTGTGCGAAAGTGGCTTTGTGCAGTGGTTTTTAATGACTATTAACACGGCGGCAAAATGGATCGTCCTGATCTATTTTGCCTTCGCTGCACTGATACTTGCGAAAATGCGCAGATTTTCTTGTTTTAGTGCAGCACGCGGCGGTTTGCACTTTTGACGCGGCATCCTTGCCACCTTTATTAACCCGGCACTAATTGCCGCCGGGTAAATAAGCGCCCTTGAATTTAAAACCCTAGCTGCTCTTAATGCCGGAGCAGCTGGGGTTTTTATTGTGCGGGCGGTTTATTCGAGGTTAAAACTATTCAATGGGCCTTTGTTTGGCGGATTCGGCAGCGGCTTTAATTTGTTGTAATAACTGCTGCATTGATGCGTTATCCATAGCGGGGCTGCCATTTAATACCGGGTTGCTGGCAGCCTGAGATGGGGTGGTTTTAGTTTTGGCGGGCGCGCTTTCCTGCACGGGCGGCGGTGAGCCCTGCACTAAATTTTGATCGGGATCGACATTAATTAATTGGGCATTTTGGCCGTCTGGCGGCTGATCGGCGTAATGCACTACACCATTTTTATCCATCCACTTATAAGCCCTAGATTCTTGCTTACCACCTAGGCTGGGCAGCTTAGGCAGGCTCGGTAAATCTAATGTGCCTGGCTTGGGAATTTCGACGGGAGTTTTTTTAAAATGCTGCCATAAATCGTTAAACGGCACTCGGCCGGTGCCCAGATACACCACATAATTGCCGATGCCGGCGATTAAACTTAAGAAAACCCCTAATTTAAATAAATAACGTCCCATAAACGCGTGCGCCAACTGGATTAAAATTCGCGGGGCTCTGGTTGCTTGGCTACCTGCAGTTTGCAGCGCCTATAACTCAGAGGTATCTAAGAAAACCCTTGTGGGTTCCACTTGAGCAGGGTAAAAAGCCCCCTTTTGTTTACTGGGAGCCGCCATGCGCATTCACTACAGTATAACCTCACCCTTTGCCCGCAAGGTGCGCATCTTTGCCGCCTTAACTCAAGAACCTAACATCCAGTGGGTATTGACCAAACCCATGGAGACCCCCGATTTTCGCAGTATCAACCCCTTGGGTAAAATCCCCGCCTTGCAAACAGACGCCATCACCCTGTTCGATAGTGCATTAATTTGTGAGTATCTCGATGAGCTGCACTGTGCGCGGGGCGGTGCGAGTGTGTTGCATCGCGGCCAGGCCGATTATTTTATCGTGCAGAAAAACCATTACTTGGCCAACGGAATTATGGAGGCTGCGGTGGCGAGTGTTATGGATCAGCGCCGCCCGGATGCGAGCGCCTCTGCGTTTTGGCTCAAGCGCTGGCAGGATTCTATCGAGGCGGGCCTCAAAGTCGCCGCAGTTGATGCCTTGGGCACCAAAGGCAACCTCAATATCGGCGGCATTGCCATGGTCTGTGCCCTGGGGTACTTGGCGCTGCGCCTGCCAGAGCTGAACCCAGCGGCGATCAACCCTGAATTGGCCGCGTGGTACGCAGCCCAATGCCAAGAGCCTTGGTTCCTCGCCACTGTGCCGCAGGATTAACTGCCCCTTTATTTATCGCGGCGCCTTTGAGCGGCGCTGAAAAAATAACACATAGGTTCTTTATTGAAGATGCCGAAGGGCATTTAACTAAACGCGGCCTTTGGCTGATTAAGTTAATAAACGAATGGCCCGTAGCGCTTGCATTAATATTCGTAACTTAAAAACCTTAGCGGAACCTTTGGCATTTACAGTGAGTTTTAACGGAGGTTTTTAGATTTGCCTGTTAACAACCTTATAAATGCTTGAGGTTGCTTATATGTAGGTAATCGCGTTTACGTCAGTTGTTTATCCAACCTGAGTTAGCGCTGCACGGATTTTTTAGCACAATTTTTAAATTAATCATTTAGGTTTGAGTATGTTTGAATCCTTATCTTT
>DAOQGS010000701.1:0-2042 GCA_035338675.1 Cellvibrionaceae bacterium | reverse complement strand
CATCTGCTCCAACAATAGGCGCAGACAATCGTTTAGCACCTCCTCACTGGCCTCAGGCGGCATGAGGGCCCGAATTGCCGAGGCCACCGCATCCCCTGAGCCTGGTTCACAAGCGTCCGTTAATTTTGCCATGGAGTCAGTCTTTCTCTTGCTAGCACCTTGCTTGAGCATAGACCAGCCAAATCAATTTCGCCGAATTGGTCACAGATGCAGCCAAGGCGGGATTGAAAACAGGTTCGGGCTCAATAACCGCCGACGGCTAATGACTGAACAGAGAAGCCAACCAGAAGAGCCATGAATAAACGGCTCGCAGAGTTCAGTGCCACAAAAAACTACATCGTTAATTAAGAGTTCGTTTTATCTGCAGGCACGGCCTAAAATTCCCCTCCTGTGGAGGGGTGGCAGGCGGGTGGTTGCGGTGACGGAGTCTGTGTTTTTTAAGGGAACTAGGCAATCTCTTATCTGTAGGGCGGCAGGCTGCGAACAAAAAAACAGCGCAACGACCTACCACCCCACCCCTACGGGTCACCCCTCCACAGGAGGGGAATTTTAGGCCCAAAGCATGGCGAAAAAGGTTAGCCAACTCTTAACTCAATGAAAGTGCCCCCATAGGAAGAGCATTTAAGGAAGCAATAACACTCAAAAGCCGCCCAAAATGTGGCAGAAATACCCCCTCTAAAGCCCACTACTCCTCTTCCACATCCGCAGGCACCGCAAACAGGTCATATTCATCCGCATCTTCTACCTGCACCATTAACATATCCCCCTGGCGCAGGCCGTAATCACCTTCTATATGCACAACGCCGTCAATTTCCGGCGCATCGGCGCTGGAGCGAGCGATGGCGCCGTCCTCGTGCACCTCATCCACCAAGACCTCAATAGTACGGCCAATTTTGGCGGCGAGCTTGGCTTCGGAAATCGCCTGTTGTTTCTCCATAAACCGCTCCCAGCGCTCGCGCTTAACTTCATCCGGCACGGCGCCGGGCAGCTCGTTGGCGGGGGCGCCCTCCACGGGTGAATATTCAAAACAGCCCACGCGATCCAACTGCGCTTCATCCAGCCAGTCCAGCAAAAACTGAAAATCCGCCTCAGTCTCGCCGGGAAAGCCCACAATAAAGGTGGAGCGCAGGGTGATGTCCGGGCACTGTTTGCGCCAGGCGTGGATGCGGTCGAGGGTTTTTTCCTGATGGGCCGGGCGCTTCATGGCCTTTAAAATCGAGGGGCTGGCGTGCTGCAGGGGAATATCCAAGTAGGGCAGAATTTTGCCCGCCGCCATCAGGGGGATCACCTCATCCACATGGGGGTAGGGATATACATAGTGCAGGCGAGTCCACACGCCCAGCTCACTTAAGGCATCGCACAATTCCAACATACGGGTTTTCACTGGCCGGCCCTGCCAAAAGCCGGTGCGGTATTTGGCATCCACACCATAGGCGCTGGTGTCTTGGGAGATCACCAATAATTCCCGCACCCCGGCCTTCACCAGGCGCTCAGCCTCATCTAATACCTCCCCAATCGGGCGGCTCACCAGGTCGCCGCGCATGGAGGGAATAATGCAAAAACTACAGCGGTGGTTACAGCCTTCGGATATTTTTAAATAGGCGTAATGGCGGGGGGTTAATTTAATGCCCTGGGGCGGCACCAGGTCGATAAAGGGATCGTGGTTTTGCTTGGGCGGCACCACTTGGTGCACCGCGTTCACCACTTGTTCGTACTGCTGGGGGCCGGTAACGGCGAGCACACTGGGGTGTAAATCGCGGATGGTTTTTTCCTCTACCCCCATACAGCCGGTCACAATCACCCGGCCGTTCTCTTTGATGGCCTCGCCTATGGCGTCCAGGGATTCCTGTTTGGCGCTATCAATAAAGCCGCAGGTGTTTACCACCACCACATCGGCGCCTTCGTAACTGGGCACCAGCTGATAACCTTCCGTGCGCAGCTGCGTCAAAATGCGCTCGGAATCCACCAGCGCCTTAGGACAACCGAGAGAAACAAACCCTACGGTAGGTGAGGAATTAGACATAAACGACCCGCTAAAAAAA
>DAOQGS010000700.1:0-2052 GCA_035338675.1 Cellvibrionaceae bacterium | reverse complement strand
GGCCTTATTGCCGGGGCTACCGGCACTGGCAAAACAGTCAGTTTGCAATCGTTGGCGGAAGGATTCTCCCGCGCGGGTGTGCCCGTCTTTATGGCCGATATTAAAGGCGATTTATCCGGCCTTGCGGCGGCGGGCGCAGCCAGTGAAAAACTCGCCGCAGCCTGTGAAAAACGCCACCTAACGCTGCCTAATTTTGCTGCCAATAGCTGTGTTTTTTGGGATTTATTTGCCGCCCAAGGCCACCCCATTCGGGCGACTATTTCCGACATGGGGCCATTAATGTTGGCGCGGCTGTTTAATTTAAACGAGGTGCAAACAGGCGTACTGCAATTGGTGTTTAAAGTCGCTGATGACCAGAATTTATTATTGCTGGATATTAAAGACCTGCGCGCCATGCTGCGTTATGTGGGCGAGAATAGCAAAACCCTCGCCGCCGAATACGGCAATATCTCAGCGGCCTCAATAGGCGCTATCACCCGCGCATTATTAACGGTGGAAGAAGAGGGCGGAGGGGCTTTTTTTGGCGAGCCCATGTTAAATATTCTCGACCTGATTCAAACCGATGCAGAGGGTATGGGCGTGATAAATATCCTGGCGGGGGAGCGCTTAATGCAACAGCCGCGAATCTACGCCTGTTTTTTACTCTGGTTAATGGCTGAATTATTTGAGCAATTGCCTGAAGTGGGCGATTGCGCAAAACCCAAAATAGTTTTTTTCTTCGATGAAGCCCATTTGTTGTTTAACGATGCCCCGCAAGCCTTATTGGAAAAAATTGAACAGGTGGTGCGGCTAATTCGCTCTAAGGGTGTGGGAATCTATTTTGTCACGCAAAACCCTTTGGACATTCCCGACACCGTATTGGGGCAGTTGGGTAATCGCATACAACACGCCCTGCGCGCCTTCAGCCCTAAAGATCAAAAAGCGGTAAAAGCGGCTGCCCAAACCCTCAGGGCTAACCCCAAAGTGGATACCGCAACGGCCATCACTGAACTGGCTGTAGGTGAGGCGCTGGTTTCCCTGCTGGATAGTGAAGGGCGCCCTGCACCGGTTGAGCGCGCCTACATAATTCCACCTGGCTCCCGCTTAGGCCCCCTGTCCGCGCAGGAACGCACTACCGCCGTACGGCAATCTCCCTTGGCCGGTATTTATGAGCGCACCGAGGACAGCGTCTCCGCCTATGAGCAATTAACCCAAAATTCTGCCCCGGCAGCTGAACCTTCCAAAGGCCCCAATGCTGATTCAGCGTCAGCCGAAGGCGGTTTAGGAGGTGTAATGCAGGATGTCATTTTCGGCAGTACCGGCCCCAGGGGCGGCAAACGGGAGGGGTTAGTTGAAACAGCGGCAAAAACGCTCGTCCGCCAGCTCGCAAGTGAAGTGGGGCGGCAATTGGTGCGCGGCATATTAGGTTCCCTCTCGGGTAGCCCGCGCAGGCGCCGCTAAAAATGCTGGCCAGTAAAACCCGCGCGCTGCTGGTATCGCGCGCTTTTCGTTTAGCCATTGGGGTGCTAATTATTTTATCGATGGTGAGTTTTTCCTTCGATACAGTGCCCGATTTAGATCCTACCCTTAAGCGGCTGTTGGATTACTTCGAGTGTTTTACCATCGGTGTGTTTACGCTTGAATATTTTGCCCGCATAACAACTGCGCAGCAAAAGCTTAAATTCGTGTTTAGTTTTTACGGCCTGATTGATCTGGTAGCGATTCTGCCGTTTTACTTAATGTTGATGGTGGACTTGCGCTCCCTGCGCGCCTTGCAATTACTGCGTTTATTGCGGGTGTTAAAAATGGGCCGTTATGGCGGCGCTATGGATCGATTCCTCGCCGCCATTCGCCAAACCAAGGAGGAATTATTAATTTTTAGTTTTATTGCACTAATACTCCTGTATTTATCCGCCATGGGAATTTATTACTTTGAACACGCCGCGCAGCCAGATAAATTTCGCTCGCTGTTTGATTGTATTTGGTGGGCGGCGGTAACCCTGACGACTGTAGGTTATGGCGATATTTACCCCATCACCATCGGCGGGCGCATTTTTACCGTTTTTATTCTGT
>DAOQGS010000699.1:0-2059 GCA_035338675.1 Cellvibrionaceae bacterium | reverse complement strand
TCTGCAACCGGCACCCTCGGGATCTGGAGGCGCTGGCCACGGCCCACGCGGTGGTGGCCGGGCAGGGGCCACTGGGCCTGGCCGCTATCACCGAGCGGTTTTTGTCCTGGTCCAAGGAAAAGGCCGCCCGCTACGATGCGCTCTCTAAACTGCGCAGCGAAGCGGTAGCCCAGTTGGCCGCTGAAGGCTCCGCGTTCAGCGCTGAGCAAGTGAAAGAAGCTTTTGAAACCTTTGAGTACAACCTAGTGCGCGGCCGCATCGTTGCCGGTGAACCGCGCATCGATGGCCGCGATAACAAAACCGTACGCGGCTTGAATATCGAGATCGGCGTTCTGCCCCGCGTGCACGGCTCCGCCCTGTTCACTCGTGGCGAGACCCAAGCTCTGGTCGCCGCCACCCTAGGCTCGCCCCGCGATGCCCAGCTGGTTGAAGGCTTAGAAGGCGAGCGCAAAGAGGGCTTTATGCTGCACTACAACTTCCCTCCCTTCTCGGTGGGTGAGTGCGGCCGTATGGGTGCCACTGGCCGCCGTGAAATCGGCCACGGCCGCCTGGCCCGTCGCGGCGTAGCTCCAATGCTGCCCAGCGATGCGGATTTCCCCTACAGCATCCGCGTGGTGAGCGAAATTACCGAATCCAACGGTTCCAGCTCCATGGCCTCCGTGTGTGGCACCAGCCTTGCGCTGATGGACGCCGGTGTACCCATGAAAGCCCCTGTGGCCGGTATTGCCATGGGCTTGGTGAAAGAAGGCGATAAATTCGCTGTGTTGACTGACATCCTCGGCGATGAAGATCACCTCGGCGATATGGACTTTAAAGTGGCCGGTACCGCCAACGGTGTCACCGCCCTGCAAATGGACATTAAAATCCAAGGCATCACCGAAGAGATTATGGAAATCGCCCTGCAGCAAGCTTTGCAAGCGCGCCTGCATATTCTCGCCGAGATGAACGCCATCATCGCCAAACCCCGTGCGACCCTGTCCTCCAACGCACCGCAATACCACACCATGAAAGTGGACCCCGATAAGATCCGCGACATCATCGGTAAAGGCGGCGCCACTATCCGCTCGATTACTGAAGAAACCGGCGCCTCTATCGATATCGACGACAACGGCACCGTAAAAATCTACGCCAGCAATGGCGACGGCCTGCAGGCAGCCACCGACCGCATTTTGGCCATTACCGCCGAAGCGGAAATTGGCGCTATCTACGAAGGCACCGTAGTGCGCATCGTAGACTTCGGCGCATTTGTTAACTTCTTACCCGGTAAAGACGGCCTGGTGCATATCTCGCAAATCGCCCACGAGCGCGTGAATGCCGTTTCCGATTACCTAAAAGAAGGCCAAGTGGTGAAGGTTAAGTGTTTGGACGTGGATAACCGCGGCCGCATTAAACTCTCCATCAAAGAAACCCTGCCAGCACCCGAGCCTACAGCGCCAGTTGCCCAGGAAGAAGATGCCGCCCAGGAATAATCCTTCGCGCGCTGTAAAACCCGCTGCGGCGGGTTTTTTTTTGCGTCAAATCAATTCGTTGCAGATTCCATTGCAGCGCTCTTTCACTGTCTCTTGCGAGCCCCAGGTCACCATGATTAAACCCCTTGTTTTGCTTTTCGCCGCCATTGCCACAATCTGCGCACAGGCCGAAACCGATGAAACCCAAAAGCAAACATGGCAATTTGGCCTGGGCCTTGGCAGCCAAACCCTGGCGGATTACCGAGGCTCGTCCTACTACCAGACACAGTTTCTGCCCATCCCGTTTGTGATTTATAACGGTGAGCACATAAAGATTGACCGCGACGGCGCGCGGGGCGAATACCGCTGGAGCGATCAGTTGGAATTTAATGTTTCAGCCGATGCGGCCTTAAATGGCGACAGTGAAGACAACCCCCTGCGCGCAGGTATGCCGCAATTAAATTCCGCCTTTGAAATCGGCCCCTCCATCAATTGGGCTTTTGCAGGTAGCACTATGCAAAACGGCTGGTCTCTGCGCCTTACCCTGCGTTCGGTGTACACCTACGGCTCCGAAGGCTTTGGCCACCAGGGCTATACCTTTAGCCCGAAAC
>DAOQGS010000698.1:0-2061 GCA_035338675.1 Cellvibrionaceae bacterium | reverse complement strand
TTTAGGGTATTGCTCGGTAGCGGTGATTCCCCTGCGGGCTGGAATCATAGGGCGAAGACTTAGGAGCCTCTGAAAAATGTCGGCGCCAGAGCGAGTAAGGTAATTTTTCCGAGGTTCCTTAAGTATTGGCGAGCCTTGCCAACCCCAGCCGCAGCACTGGATACAGGTTATTTCAGACACGCCGTGAATACATCCGTGAATGCTTCCGCGTAGGCTCGTCAAAAAGGTCCCTCTTTTTGACTGTCTGAAATAACCTGTATCCAGTGCTGCTGCACCGTGAGCGAATTATATAGGGGCTCAGGGTTTACCTAAGTTTAGCCAGATATAGTGTGGGGAGAATAAGTGCTAAAAATAAGTGCGCAGCTGAACCTAAGCGCTCAAACCATGCGAGATTGAGCGAGGCGACTGTGAAAATTCCGCCAGGTAAATCGGATTATTCTGCTTAATTAAATATTTTCTTAATAACGATAAACCCCCGATTCTGCGGCGTCTGTTGCTTTTATCCGCGAATTCCTGAGGTAAGCTGCTCGCCACAATTTCCTTCCTTAAATGCAAGGTATATCGCCTATGAAAACATTACCACTTTTGGGGCTTTTACTGGCCGCCCTCGGCGCGCAGGCAAAATCCCCAGCGGTACAATCTACACAGGGGCAGGTTTTAGCGGCACAAATGCCTGCAAGCCTCAGCATTAATGAAAAAAATTATTTTCATATGCAGGGTCTGGATGTCACGGTGTTTAGCGATATTTACCCCGATGGCCATCAAACCGGTGTGACGATTATTCAGCACGGCAGCCGCGTGGCCGCCAATGGCGATGTGCGCTTGGAAATTTCCCCGGGGCAGTGGTCGCCGGTGCCGGTGGGCGGCAGCCTGTCGGTGGATAAAGCAGGCCGCAGTATTTCTCAAACCATGTCGTATCCGGACCCAAGTAAGGACAAAAAGGGTTTTAACCCAATTAATTACCCTGACTTAAAATTCACCTACAAGGTGAATGTTACGGCCTTAACTGGCAGTCAATTTAAAATCAGTGTGGATTTAGACCAACCCTTGCCCCCTGAGTGGGTGGGTAAAGTAGGATTTAATTTTGAATTATTCCCCGGCGAATTATTCGGCAAAGCATTTTTAATGGATCAGCAGACGGGGATTTTCCCCCGTCAGGCCAACGGCCCCATTGAATCCCACCACGGGGAATTTTTAGCAGCGCCCTTAGCCACCGGCAAAACCCTCACCATAGCGCCGGATGATGATCAGCGGCGCATTACCATCAATAATGCACGCGGCACTTTAGAGCTGTGGGATGGCCGCAGTAATCACAATAATGGGTGGTATATTGTGCGCTCGAGTATTCCCGCCAATGCCACAAAAAATGCCATTGAATGGGTGGTTACGCCCAATGTAGTGAAAGACTGGGTTTATTCTCCCGTGCTGCAAATATCCCAAGTGGGTTATACACGGCTGCAGCCAAAAAAATTAGTGATTGAGCAGGATGCAACAGACCTAAAAGCCGATGAAGTGCGTCTGTATAAATTAACCGCACAAGGCAAACAATTACTGCGCAAAGGCGCGCCTGTGGCCTGGGGGAAATTTTTGCGCTACCACTACCTCACCTATGATTTTAGTGATGTAACGGAAGCAGGAAGTTTTGTATTGGAATACCGTGGGCAATCAACTGCTGCATTTAAAATTGGCGATGATGTATTTGCCCGCCATGTGTGGCAGCCTACCTTGGAATATTTTCTGCCCATGCAAATGTGCCATATGCGGGTGAACGAAAAATACCGCGTATGGCACGGCTTAGATCATTTAGATGACGCCATCATGGCGCCGGTAAATCTTAACCATTACGACGGTTATATTTCCGGCCAGTCCACTCTTACGAAATTTAAACCCGGTGAGCGCGTACCGCATTTAGATGCTGGCGGTTGGCATGATGCAGGGGATTTTGATTTGCGGGTGGAATCCCAAATGGGTACGGTTTGGCTGTTGGCTGCCATGGTGGAAGAATTCGGCCTGAATTACGACGCTACGAGTATTGATCAAAAAAATAAGCTGGTGGAAATT
>DAOQGS010000697.1:0-2061 GCA_035338675.1 Cellvibrionaceae bacterium | reverse complement strand
ACCCGCCTCGACAAAAAAGCCCACGAACGTAGCAAAATTCTCTTCATTCATACCGCGATAGGCTCGCTCTAATAAATAATAATCAGGATTGATATCGCCATAGGGGGTGCCTTCTAAAAACGTGCGCACGCGCTCGTCCGTAAAAGTTTCCACTACTACTTTTTTCTTGTCTTTTTTCTCGCTCATAGAAAACCTTTATGTTTAATTCGGCCGGCTATTAATTTAATTTTGCTAATAACAGGGCGTTTAATTGTTGGGGGTTGGCTTGGCCTTTGGAGGCTTTCATCGCTTGGCCGGTGAAAAAGCCCAGCATTTTGGCTTTTTTATCCTCGGGTGCGGCGCGGTAGGCTTCTACTTGGCTGGCATTGGCGGTGATGATGTCGTCGATTATTTTTTCCAAAGCGCCCGTGTCGTTCATTTGTTGCAGGCCTTTGGATTTAATTAAGGTGTCGGCGTCGATGCCTTCCCCGGCCCAAATAGCATCGAACAGGGTTTTACCGCTTTTGCTGGTGATGGTGCCATCAAAAATGCGCTTAATAATTTGCCCTAACTGCCCGGCGCTGACCGGGCAGTCTTTTAGGCTGATTTCGTGGCGGTTTAATTGCGCGGCCACTTCACCCATTACCCAGTTGGCCGCTAATTTTGCTTGGCCGCTCACCTTCGCCGCGGTTTCAAAATAATCGGCGGTGGTGCGGTCGCTACTTAATATTCCTGCATCGTAGGCGGGTAGGCCGTATTCGCTCTGGTAGCGGGCGGCTTTGGCCTCGGGCAGTTCCGGCATGGCAGCGCGCACCGCGTCCATAAAGGCATCATCCAATACCACCGGCAATAAATCCGGGCAGGGGAAGTAGCGGTAGTCGTTGGAGTCTTCTTTGGAGCGCATGCTGCGGGCTTTTTGGGTGTCGCCGTTGTAGAGGCGAGTTTCCTGAATTACCTTGCCGCCGCTTTCAATCAGCGTAATTTGCCGCTCAACTTCCAGTTCAATGGCCTCTTCCATAAATTTAAACGAGTTGAGGTTTTTGGTTTCGGTGCGGGTGCCGAGCGGCTCACCGGGGCGGCGCACAGAAATATTCACATCAAAACGCAATGAGCCCTGGCTCATTTCGCCATCACAAATACCCAGCGCCGTTACCAAGCCGTGCAGCTTTTTGGCAAACGCCACGGCCTCTTCGGCATTGCTGATATCCGGCTCGCTCACCACTTCAATGAGCGGTGTGCCGGCGCGGTTGAGGTCGATACCGGACATGCCGTGGAAGTCTTCATGTAGTGACTTACCGGCGTCTTCTTCCAGGTGGGCGTGGTGGATGCGAATTTTTTTCGGCCCGGCAGCGGTGTCAATTTCCAAAAACCCGGCGCCCACAATCGGCTGCGCCAGTTGGGTGGTTTGATAACCCTTGGGCAGGTCCGGGTAGAAGTAATTTTTGCGTTCAAAATAGGAGCGGCGGTTAATTTCTGCATTTATCCCTAAGCCAAACATGGCCGCCATTTTGAAGGCTTCGGCGTTGGGCATAGGCAGGGTGCCGGGCATGGCTAAATCAATGGCGCAGGCTTGGGTGTTGGGCTCGGCGCCGAAGGCGGTGCTTGCGCCTGAAAAGATTTTGGTTTTGGTGGCGAGCTGAACGTGTACTTCCAGCCCGATAACGGTTTCCCATGGCATATGTCTATTCATCGATTTTGGGCTCCTAGGCGATGTTGGCCGGGGCCAGGGTGTGGAAGGAGGTGGCCTGTTGGTACTGGTGGGCCGCGTTTAACATCAGGCCCTCGGCAAAATAGTTGCCGATAATTTGCAGGCCGACGGGCAGGCCATCGGCCAGGCCACAGGGGATAGACATACCGGGCAGGCCGGCTAAGTTAGTGGCGATGGTGTAGATGTCTTCTAAATACATGGCCACCGGGTCTTTGCCCTTGGCGCCAAAGCCGAAGGCGGGCCCCGGGCAGGTGGGGCCGAGGATCAGGTCCACCTGTTTAAAGGCGGCGACAAAATCCTCTTGAATTAAGCGGCGCGCCTGCTGCGCCTTGGTGAAGTAGGCGTCGTAGTAACCGGCGGAAAGCGCATAGCTG
>DAOQGS010000696.1:0-2064 GCA_035338675.1 Cellvibrionaceae bacterium | reverse complement strand
CACGGGCGGTTGCCGCTACTGTCGGCCGTTTTCATGGCAGTTCCCCCCTATTTTTGTCCCCCGTCTTTATTAAAGGTTTGAAGCGCTATGTTTAAACGCCTGCGCGGTATGTTCTCTAATGATCTGTCCATTGACCTGGGCACCGCCAATACCCTGATTTACGTTCGCGACCGCGGCATAGTGTTGGATGAGCCATCGGTGGTGGCCATTCGCAATATCAACGGGCAAAAATCCGTTGAGGCCGTGGGCATGGCTGCCAAGCGCATGCTCGGCCGCACCCCCGGCAACATCACGGCTATTCGCCCGCTCAAAGATGGCGTGATCGCCGACTTCCAAGTTACCGAAAAAATGTTGCAGCACTTTATCCGCAAAGTGCATGAAAACTCCTGGTTCCAGCCCAGCCCCCGAGTGCTGATCTGTGTGCCCTGTATGTCTACCGAGGTGGAAAAACGCGCGATTCGCGAATCCGCCTTGGGCGCCGGTGCCCGCCATGTGGACCTGATCCCGGAGCCCATGGCAGCTGCCATAGGTGCAGGTTTAAACGTTGACCAAGCCACCGGTTCCATGGTGGTGGATATAGGCGGCGGCACCACGGAAATAGCCATCATTTCGTTAAACGGTGTGGTGCTGTCTGATTCCGTGCGTATCGGCGGCGACCGCTTCGACGAAGCCATCGTCAGTTTTGTGCGCCGCAAATACGGCACCGTAATTGGTGAGGCCACCGCCGAGCGCATCAAAAAAGAAATCGGCAGCGCCTACGCTGGCTCCAAAGTGTTGGAGATCGACGTGCGCGGCCGCAACCTGGCCGAAGGCGTGCCCAGAAGCTTTACCCTCAATAGCGATGAAGTGCTGGAAGCCCTGCAAGAGCCCCTCTCGGGTATAGTGCAGGCGGTGAAAAGCGCGCTGGAGCAAAGCCCGCCTGAGCTGGCTTCGGACATCGCCGAAAGCGGCATAGTGCTCACCGGTGGCGGCGCCCTGTTGCGGGATTTAGACCGCTTGTTAATGGAAGAGACTGGCCTGCCAGTTCTAGTGGCTGAAGACCCGCTCACCTGTGTAGCGCGCGGCGGCGGTAAGGCACTGGAATTAATGGACGGCCGCAATTTCGACTTCTTAAGCTAATCCCCTCGGGGTGAGCTATTAAACCCTTATTTCGCAAAAGCCCCTCTGCGGGGGTTCGCTTGGCGCTGCTGGCGGTGGCCGCTGTGGCATTGGCGTTGGTGTATACCCAAACCCAATGGCTCGGCCCCCTCAAACAAAAGGCCATCGATATAGCCACGCCCTTTTATTGGCTGGCCAACATGCCCCGGGAGATGAGCGCCTGGAGCCAGCAGCGCCTGGTGCCCAAAGAGCAGCTGCTGCAGGAGAACGAAGCCCTGCGCACGGAGCTTTTGATCCAACAACACAGGGTGCAGCAGATGGCCGCGGTGTTGGCGGAGAACACCCGCCTGCGCCAGCTGCTTAATTCCGCCGACAAACTGGAAAACCGCGTACTGGTGGCCGAGCTGATCGGCGTCGCCCCAGACCCTATGCTGCACCGTATTTTGGTAAACCGGGGCCAGGTGGATGGTGTGTATATCGGCCAACCGGTGGTGGACGCCCAGGGTTTGGTGGGGCAGGTGGTGGAAGTGGGGGAGAACTCCAGCTGGGTAATTTTAATTACCGACACCAGCCACGCCCTGCCGGTGCAGATCAACCGCAACGGCGCCCGCTTGGTGGCCGAAGGGCGCGGCAATTTGTACCAGTTGGGCCTGCGCCATGTGCCTAATAATTTTGATATCCAAGAGGGCGACCTGTTGGTGAGTTCGGGCCTGGGCAAGCGCTTCCCGAATGGTTACCCAGTGGCGGTGGTGGAATCCATCAAGCCGGATAAATCCAGCCCCTGGGCGGAAGTCATCGCCAAGCCCCTGGCAGAACTCAACCGCAACCGCCACGTATTGCTGGTGTTTGAAGAGGCCCCCCAGCTGGGCAGGGGTGATGCTGCGGCACCGCCCCCTGCAGCCAATGCAAGCTCCAGCAGCAGTTCCAGTTCCAGCTCCAGTAGCGCCTCCAGTTCTAGCTCCAGCA
>DAOQGS010000695.1:0-2085 GCA_035338675.1 Cellvibrionaceae bacterium | reverse complement strand
TAGTGTTAAGGGTGATCTCGGTACAGAGGTTGGAGGAGTGCACCACACCGGCATGCTGCTGCGGGCTGCGCAGGTTGCAGGGGTCTTTGAAGGTTATCCAGGGGTGGCCGGTTTCAAACAACATGCCCAGCATCTTGCGCCACAGGTCTACCGCGCGCACGGTTTTGGCGGGTTTGATTTTGCCCTCGGCGGCCATGCGCTCGTACTCTTCATAGCGGGCTTCAAAGGCGGCGCCGAACAGGTCGTGCAGGTCCGGCACGTTGTTGGGGGAGAATAGGGTCCACTCTTTGTCGTCAAACACGCGCTTCATAAATAGGTCGGGCACCCAGTTGGCGGTGTTCATGTCGTGGGTGCGGCGGCGGTCGTCGCCAGTGTTTTTGCGCAGCTCTAAAAACTCTTCGATATCCAGGTGCCAGGTTTCCAGGTAGGCACATACCGCGCCCTTGCGCTTGCCGCCTTGGTTTACCGCTACAGCTGTGTCGTTGGCGACTTTTAAGAAGGGCACTACACCCTGGGATTTGCCGTTGGTGCCTTTGATATAGGCGCCGAGGGAGCGCACGGGGGTCCAGTCGTTGCCCAGGCCACCGGCGAATTTGCTCAGCATAGCGTTATCTTGGATGGCGCCGTAGATGCCGTGCAGGTCGTCCGGCACGCTGGTCAAGTAACAGCTGGAGAGCTGCGGGCGCAGGGTGCCGGAGTTAAATAAGGTGGGTGTACTGCTCATGTAATCGAAGCTTGAGAGCAGTTGGTAGAACTCAATGGCGCGCTCGTTTTTGGCTTCTTCCCGCAGGGCTAAGCCCATGGCGACGCGCATAAAAAATACTTGCGGCAGTTCGATGCGGGTGCCGTTGCTGTGGATGAAGTAGCGGTCGTAGAGGGTTTGCAGGCCTAAGTAAGTAAATTGCAAATCCCGCTCGGGCAGTATGGCGGCGCCTAACTGCTCCAGGTCGAAGCCTGCCAGGGCGGGGTCGATAAGTTCCAGTTCAATGCCGCGGGCGATGTAGGCGGGCAAGGCTTGCGGGTAGTAGTCGCTCATTTGGCTTTGGGTGGCGCTGCTGGCAATCCCCAAAAAGCTGAGTGCTTCGCTGCGCAGTTTATCCAGCAGCAGGCGGGCGGTGGCGTAGCTGTAGTTGGGCTCCTGCTCCACCAGGGTGCGGGCGGAGATTACCAGAGCGGTGTTCACATCGTCAGCGGAGACGCCGTCGTAGAGGTTGCGCATGGCTTCTTTGAGGATGGCGCTGGCGTCCACACCTTTAAGGCCCGCGCAGGCTTCGGTAACGAGAATTTCCAGGCGGTTTTGGTTGAGGGGCTCCAGGCTGCCGTCGGGGTTTTTCACGCTGATGGGTGGGTAGTCGATGGGCTGGGCCAGGGCGCGCTTGGCCTCCCGCAGTTTGGCGCGCTCGGCGCGGTAGATCACGTAGTCGCGGGCCACCTTGTGTTGGCCGGTGCGCATCAGGATCAGTTCAACCTGGTCCTGAATTTCTTCAATGTGAATGGTGCCGCCGGAGGGCATGCGGCGGCGGAAGGTGGCGCCGATCTGCTGGGTGAGTTTTTCCACGGTTTCGTGCACCCGGCGGGAGGCCGCTGCAGTGCCGCCTTCAACGGCCAAAAAGGCTTTGGTCATGGCCACGGCGATTTTATCGTCAGTGTAGGGCACTACTTGGCCGTTGCGCTTGATCACGCGCAGCTGGCCTGGGGCAGTGGCCTGAACCTGAGAACTGGCATCCAAACCGACTTTTGGGCTGGATAATGCGGTTTCGTCCGCGGTGCTGTGCATAGAGTGCTCCATAGAAAACGGGCAGCGAACTGCCGCAGGTTGCGTGAATTAAAGTGGCTGGTTAGGTGCCGTTGTGAACGGCGAAACTGGGCGGCCCAACGCGATTGCGGGGGCCATGTCAAACTGTTGATAACCTGTCAAGTCTTGACAGATCACGCTTAGGGAGAATGGCTCACCACCCCCATATATTGTGTTTGTTTTAGAGGCGGACACAAGATAAAGCGGTTTGGTGGAATGTGCAAGCGGGAAAACGTAGGGATTTCCTGTGGATAAAATGTGCTTAAGCGTGGGGATAAGTGGTTGCTCAC
>DAOQGS010000694.1:0-2097 GCA_035338675.1 Cellvibrionaceae bacterium | reverse complement strand
ACACCTGGATCGTAAAATGGCAGAGCGCCGTTTATACCCTGCCATTAATATCCGCCGCTCCGGCACCCGCCGTGAAGACCTGTTGATGGGCGAGGGCGAATTACACCGCGTGTGGATTCTGCGCAAATTGCTCAACGATATGGAAGATGTTGCCGCCACCGAATTCTTGGTGGATCGTTTGAAAAACTTTAAGACCAATGATGAGTTTTTCTTGTCCATGAAAGGCAAGTAAGCCGTTTTAATTCGTAAAAATCTCGCAGTTTGTGCTCAGTACAATTGCGAGATTTTTTTTGCCCTAAATTTGGTGCCCTGATATGTCTGCTCAAGATTTGCGTGAATTTATTGCTCAGTTGGAAGCGCGTGGCCAATTAAAACGCATCCGCCACTCCATTAGCCCGGTGTTGGAAATGACGGAAATTGCCGACCGCACCTTAAAAGCGGCTGGCCCTGCGCTGTTATTTGAAAACCCCAATGGATTTACTATTCCTGTGCTGGCAAATTTATTTGGCACGCCGGAGCGCGTGGCTTTAGGAATGGGGCAAACCTCTGTGGCGGCACTTAAAGAGGTGGGGGAATTATTGGCCTTTTTAAAAGAACCAGAGCCACCCAAGGGGCTAAAAGATGCTTGGGCAAAATTGCCGATATTTAAACAAGTGCTCAATATGGCGGCCAAAGAGGTTAGCAGTGCTGCTTGCCAGGAGGTGGTGTATGAAGGCGCGGCGGTAGATTTAACACAATTGCCCATTCAAACCTGCTGGCCTGGCGATGTGGCGCCCTTAATAACCTGGCCTTTGGTAATTACCCGTGGCCCCCACAAAGAGCGGCAAAACCTCGGCATTTACCGGATGCAATTATTGGGGCCGAATAAATTAATTATGCGCTGGTTGAGCCATCGCGGCGGTGCGCTGGATTTTCGCGAGTGGCAGCAGGCCTATCCAGGAGAGCATTTCCCTGTGTCGGTGGCTTTAGGTGCGGACCCTGCCACCATTTTAGGGGCGGTAACTCCGGTGCCGGATACTCTAAGTGAATATGCCTTTGCAGGCCTGTTGCGCGGCAGTAAAACCCAGGTGGTAAAAAGCCTGACTAATTCCTTACAGGTGCCTGCGGGGGCGGAATTTATTTTAGAGGGCTACTTAGCGCCCGGCGAAATGGCCGATGAAGGCCCCTATGGGGACCACACGGGTTATTACAATGAGGTGGAGCGTTTCCCGGTATTTACTGTAACAACACTTACACATCGTAAAAACCCCATTTACCACAGCACCTATACCGGACGACCGCCGGATGAACCGGCGATTTTAGGGGTGGCATTAAATGAAGTGTTTGTGCCTTTAATTAAAAAACAATTTCCGGAAATCGTCGATTTTTATTTGCCGCCAGAGGGCTGTTCCTACCGCATGGCGGTGGTGAGTATTAAAAAACAATATCCGGGGCATGCTAAGCGCATTATGTTGGGCGTGTGGTCTTATTTGCGGCAATTTATGTACACTAAATTTGTGGTGATCACTGATGATGATATTAATGTGCGCTCCTGGCCGGATGTGATTTGGGCCATCACCACCCGCATGGACCCCAGCCGCGATACCACATTAATTGACCATACGCCCATTGATTATTTGGATTTTGCCTCTCCGGTGGCGGGCTTGGGTTCTAAAATGGGGTTGGATGCCACCAATAAATGGCCTGGGGAAACAGCGCGGGAATGGGGGCTACCTATCACTATGGATGCGAAGGTAAAAACAAAAATTGATGCAATTTGGCAGGAGCTAGGGATTGTGTGATGGCGTTTGTAGCGACGCTTGTGCACTCGGCGCATGGTGTGGCCTTCTAGCAGCTTGTTGAAATACTACCTTGGTGGTGCGTCGCCGCCTCCGTATTTCAACAAGCTGCTAATACTTAATAATATTCTAAGACCTGTGTTGACATGTTAGCCACCAAAGAACCCCTATTAATTGTTGATGACGACGAGGCGTTTTGCCAGGTGTTACAGCGGGCATTGGTGCGGCGCGGTTTTGAGGTTGTGGTGTGCCACAGTTTGCTGGAGGCACACAATGCCTGTGCGCGGCAGGAATTTTTAAAGGCGGTGGTGGATTTAAA
>DAOQGS010000693.1:0-2099 GCA_035338675.1 Cellvibrionaceae bacterium | reverse complement strand
GCAGACCGTCAAAAAGAGGGACCTTTTTGACGAGCCTACATGGATGTATTCACGGCGTGTCTGCACTAATCTGTAGTTACCACTGCGGGCAGTATTGCGGTGCCACAGTGTTAAAACACGCACATAATTGGTACCCGTCAGTGCGGTTATTACCTCAAGACAGATAATAAGATCCTGAATAGTTACAAATCCTTTTGAATTTAAGCTGCGCCCAATCAATTCACTGGGTCACTTTAATTGCTGCCCACCGGCCCATCCGCACTAATTTCAGTAAAATTAAATTCCAAGCGCCGATCAATACCCCAGAATATACACCCAGGGCCATTAACACCAGGGCCACTCCAATTAGCTCCCGCACGGAAAGCGTCTCGCCCAACACCAAAAAACCAATACCTAGGGCAACCATTGGACTTAACAAAGTTAAAAGGCCAGTGGCCGCTAAAGAACAGCGGCGCAACACATAAAAATAAAGCGTGTGGCCCAAGCAGGAACCTGCGACAACCAGATAAACCACGCCCAATTGAGATTTTAATTGCCAGTGGGCAGGCAATTGATGATCGAACAACAGCCAATAAACAGCAAAAATCGGCGCGGCAATTAATAGGGTTCCGGTGGATTGGCGCATAGCGTCAATTTCCACGCCTAGGGCTTTAACCCAGATGGAACTGAGCGCCCAAAAGGCCGCCGCCACTAATACACCCAATACCGCCCACAGGGCTTGCCAAGAAGTTTGTACCTGTTGCATATAAATCACCGCCAAACCACAAAATGCCAAACACAATGCGGCCACCTGCCGTGCATTGAGCGAGCGCTCGCGCAACAACAACCAGGAAAACACACCTAAAAAGAACGGAAAAAAGCCCAGTAAAATGGAAACCAAACCGGAGGGAATATATTGCGCGCTCCAATACACAATCAGCATATTAGGAAACAAACCCAAAGCGCCCGCGCCAAAGGCTTGCCAATCTTTTTTACTGTGGATTAAGCGCTTTTTCTGCACTGCTAATACGGCAGCGCAGAGGATTAACGCCAACAGCATACGCAGCGTAATAGCACTGCTAAAACTTAAACCGCTATTACTCCACTTAATCCCCAATGGAGTTGTGGCCCAAATAATTAATACGGCGCAATAGGCGCTAGAAAGCTGCATAACATCTCCCTGCCGAGCTTCTGCGCAAAAAAAGCCGCAGACTGTGCTGCGGCTCTAGTAATAAAAAAAATCTACCTAAGCCTACAGCGCACCGATCGGGCACGGCGCCATACCGCTGCAATCGCTGGCACTGGCGTATGCGCTAGTACAACAAATACCGCCACAGGAAAAACCCAAGCGGTATAAGCGAAATTGGCAGCTGCAGCGCGTAAAGACATAAGTAATTTGTCGATGAAATTAAATTCAATTACAGTGTCGTGCAATTAATTCCCAAGGTCAACACCCCATGCAAATATTTCTTGTCGGCGGCGCAGTGCGCGATCAATTATTAGGCCTGCCCGTCAGCGAAAAAGATTGGGTGGTGGTAGGTGCATCCGCCGCAGAATTATTAGCGCAGGGTTTTAAAGCCGTCGGCAAAGACTTTCCGGTATTTTTACATCCCCACAGCCAAGAGGAATATGCCCTAGCCCGGCAGGAGCGCAAAACAGCGCCTGGCTATGGGGGATTTAGTTTTGATACTCAGCCAAGCGTGAGCCTTGAAGAGGATTTAGTGCGGCGGGATTTAACCATTAATGCCATGGCCCAGGATGACAAGGGCACAATCATCGACCCCTACGGCGGCCAACAGGATTTGCAGGCGCGGCTGTTGCGCCATGTCTCCCCCGCATTTTGTGAAGACCCGGTGCGCATCCTGCGCATCGCCCGCTTCAGCGCGCGCTACCATTCTTTAGGCTTCAAGATTGCGCCTGAGACCTTGCACCTAATGGGCGAAATGGTGAGGGCCAACGAAGTGGATCATTTAGTGCCCGAGCGAGTCTGGAAAGAAACCTCCCGCGCCCTGCACGAGACCAATCCGGAGGTTTATTTTCACGTACTGCGCAGCTGCGGCGCGCTGGCCCGCCTGATGCCAGAATTAGACGCCCTATTTGGCGTACCCCAGCGGGCGGAC
>DAOQGS010000692.1:0-2103 GCA_035338675.1 Cellvibrionaceae bacterium | reverse complement strand
TAAGCAATGGCAAGATATGCAGTACAACAGCCGTTATTCAGAGAGCCTGTACGAAGAGTCCCTGCCGGATTTTGTGAAATTAATGGAGGCCTACGGCCATGTGGGCATTCGCGTAAATAAGCGCGAAGAGCTGCGGGCAAAAATGGAAGAATGTTTTGCCATGAAGGATAAAACCGTATTTATGGATATTTACGTCGATCCAACCGAACACGTATACCCCATGCATATAGCACCCAACGGATCTATGCGCGATATGTGGTTAAACAAAACGGAGCGCACCTAATGAGACGTATTATTTCAGTTTTAATGGAAAACGAACCCGGCGCCTTATCCCGCGTAGTGGGTTTATTTTCACAGCGCGGTTACAACATCGAAAGCCTCACTGTGGCGCCCACAGAAGATGCGACCCTGTCTCGCATGACCCTCACCACCATCGGTGACGATCATAAAATTGAGCAGATCACTAAGCATTTAAATCGCTTAATTGATGTGGTGAAGCTGGTGGATTTAACCGAAGGCGCCCATATTGAGCGGGAGCTGATGTTAATTAAGGTGCGCGCCTCCGGTGCCCAGCGGGCAGAGATAAAACGCTGCGTGGATATTTTCCGCGGCCAAATTATCGACGTCACCGCCTCGGTCTACACCATTCAATTAACTGGCACCAGCGAAAAACTCGATGCTTTTTACGAAGCCGTAGGCGAAGCCTCGATTCTAGAAGTGGTACGCTCCGGCGTTTCCGGTATCGCCCGAGGGGAGAAAGTGCTGGGGCTATAAGCCTGCAGCACTTTCCCACGGTTTTAACAGGCAGGGATGCCTACACCAATTTAATATCTTTAAACTCAGCCCAAATAGGGCAGTGATCGGATGGCTTATCCATCCCTCGAATCTCATAGTCGATGCCAGCATCCGTCAAACTCGGCACCAATCCCTTGCTCGCCAAAATCAGATCAATGCGCAGACCTCGTTTAGGCTCAGCCTCAAAACCCTTGCTGCGATAATCAAACCAGCTAAAACGATCCTGAGTATCGGGGTTTAAACTGCGAAAGGTATCCACCAGTCCCCATTCTATTAATCGGTTCAACCACACGCGCTCTTCGGGTAAAAAACTGCATTTGCCGGTTTTTAACCAGCGCTTGCGATTTTCCTCGCCAATGCCTATATCGCAATCCTGGTGGGATATATTCATATCGCCCATTAAAATCACCCGCTCATTCGCCCCGTGATTGCCTAAGTGGGCCAAAATATCCTGATAAAACTTTTCTTTGTTGGGAAATTTCACCGGGTGGTCGCGGCTTTCCCCCTGCGGGAAATAACCGTTGAGAAGATGTACGGGTTTGCCATCTTGGCTATTAAATTGGGCGGCGATAAAACGCCGCTGAGCGTCGGCGCCATCCGTTATAAAACCTTTAGTGACGGTTATAGGGGGCACCTTAGATAACAGCGCTACTCCATAATGGGTTTTTTGGCCAATAAACTCACAGTGATAGCCAAGCGCATTAATTTCTGCCACCGGGAATTCCGTATCCGTGACCTTGGTTTCTTGAATGCCGATCACGTCGGGAGCGTGGACGCGAATGGTCTCCTCCAATTGGTGAAGGCGAATACGAATGCTGTTGGTATTAAACGAAATACACTTCATCGGTGGGTGCCTTAAAAAAATAAGCCCGGCATTGCCGGGCTATGAAGAATAATTGCAGTGCGATTAAAAATTGGCGACTTTTTTCTGGCTCTGCTCTTTAAGCAGCTTGGAAAAGTCCACCAAAATGGCACCAGCCTCAGTAAGTAATGCATCTTTAGTGGGGTCGATTTTGCTGTGCGGGGTTGATTGTTCCGCTTCCGCTTTATCTTCTTCAGCTTTTTGTGCCGCTCGGTATTCCGCAAGCGTTTTATATTCAGGCTCGCCTTTAATCTTACGGCGTTTATTTTCTAGCGCCATACTTTTGCTTTCCATATCGGTTTTTTCCTGCTCGCGCACTTTTTCGTTTAGAGAGACAGTTTTCTTAGCTTTAATCTCAGCAGCCAATTTAATTTGTTCTTCCAAAAATACGTAGTCGGGTTTAACCGCTGCCCGCTGTTGGTGGCGCTGGGTTAACTGCGGAATAA
>DAOQGS010000691.1:0-2115 GCA_035338675.1 Cellvibrionaceae bacterium | reverse complement strand
GGAGGCCATTTTTCCATCTGGCGCGGGGGTTTTACACAATTCTACGAAGAGCCCAAAAATTAGTGGGGTTTGGGATTTGTTGATGTGGGGAGGCGAAAGACTATTTGTAAAACGGCAATTTCACTCACTAATGAATGACGGGGCGGTACTAGACGTGAGCACTTTTGATGGATCATACGTGCAAAGTTACGATCGCGAATTGGTATTTTCATTACAAGAGTTCTTTGGGGACATTGATGGCTATCCCAGTGATGACCTAATCCGACCACTCTCACATCCCAACAATTATTGCCCAATGGATGGACTACCAAAAGACAGTTTTTTAGTAATTCGCACAGAAGCATTAAGTGAATTTGAGAACAACCTGAGATTTAAGGAAAAATCAGAAATGAGGACTCCAAAAGATACGCTTGTTGAGGCTCTTGGGCTTATGACGTTGCTTCTTGCGGAAACATCCCCCAACTTGAAACATGGCAATAAGCCTAATTTTTCTCAAATTAAGGAAAGGATAAAATTAAAGGCACAGCAGGTGTTTAAGCTCAAAGGGGGTGAGACTTATCCCAACCTTGAGAACATCAATCGAGACCTAAAAAGTGCTGTAGAAAAATTAGAAGCCCAAGCACCAAAATAATAAGTGCTGTCCGGCCAAACGAGTTTTTGGCTGGCCACCCATAAAAAATCAAAACCTCCTAACCTCTGCCTGTACCAAACAACAGAGGAAAAGACGGTATGAACCAACCACAAACCGGCGTTTTACGCCTAAAAACCATTCTAGGCGATCCCGCTGCCAAACCGCCGATCCCTCCACTAATCCCTGTATCTAAATCGACTTGGTGGAAGGGTGTAAAAGATGGAACCTACCCACAGCCAGTAAAAATAGGTGCCCGCTGTACCGCCTGGAAGGCGGCAGATATTTACGCCTATATCAACGGCCTGGGGGTGTAAGCCATGAGCAAAAAAAATGGCCGCACCCCGAAGCGTGCAACCACTCAAAAAGCCGCCCAACAAAAACCGGCAAGCTATAAAAAACTCCCTTTGAATAGTACCGATAGGCGCGCCCAGCAGCAACGCCTACTCAAAACGCTTATTGAAAAAGGATCAATCACCACGATAGAGGCGCGCCAGGAATTAAATGTAATGAGCCCCGCGCCGCGAATTTTGGAGCTGCGCGAACAGGGCAACCGTATTTTTACCCAGTTTGTGACGATAACTGATCAGCATGGATTTATGCACCGTGGTGTTGCCAAATACGTGCTGATTAGTCTGGCAGGGGTTTAAGTATGGGACGCTACAAAATTGAAGTCACAGAACACACTGCCTATAGCGTAACGCTTGAGGCAGATAGCCCACAGGAGGCACTGGAAGCGGCCCAACGGCACGAAGGTGAATCAGTGCAGGCCGCAGCCCCTTCATGGACTTTTGGCAAACCTAAACGCATGGAAACTTACAGGGAATTTTCTGAAACCTTGGAAACAAAAAAAACCGCTAAGAGATAACCCCTAGCGGCTTTCATTAAACTGGCTGGCAGCAAAAGTTTGGCGACCGCGCTGCCAGCCAATTGCAGGTTACACCATGAGCAAGCACAGGGCCAAGGCCGGATTTTTATTATTTAAAATCAATAACCTAGAGCACTTGGACGGTGCTGGACAACATTTAGGGGTTTTTCAGGCTGGTAAAATCGCCGCTAACCCGCGCCCGGCCTTAGCTGTAGCGGTTTTTACCACTAGGATATTCATAATATCTAAATACCCAGTAATCCCCTCTCTATGGCCTATTTAAGTTTTGCTGGGGCCATAACGGTGGGCGGCAATACTTGGTTAGTTAACGCGCGCAAAAGTGGCATTTATACCGAAATGGCTAAGCGCATGATTGGCCAAATTGAGGCGATGCTCACGCACCACAGCAAAATACATATAGTGCGTTTTGACTTACACCAACCGGATTACACGCCCGATAACAGCAGAATCAGCCTATTTAACCGCTACCTGCACAACCGCTTAAAAACCCGCTATAAACTCGCCCGCATAGGTTTTGTTTGGGTGCGCGAGCAGGAGCGGGCCAAACAACAGCATTACCACTATGCACTTATTCTGGACGGCCACAAAATACATCACC
>DAOQGS010000690.1:0-2120 GCA_035338675.1 Cellvibrionaceae bacterium | reverse complement strand
TAAAGGCGCCTTGCCGTACACAAAGGCCAGCAGGGAGGCCTCCCTGCGCACAATAAAATAGCACCCGCCGGGGCTTAAGGCCCAGGGGGCTTTTTCATCCAGTTGAATAAACCCGGCTTGGGTAAGGGCCTGTTTAATCTGCTCCACCGCGTGGTAGGGCGAGGGGGCGGCGGGTAAAAAATCGAGCAGGCCGGGAAGGCATTTATTCATACTGGATGCTCCGCAGGGGCTAAGGCGAGAATGGCGGGTTTAGTACTGGGAGAAAAACGTCAGCAGCACTATGCCTAGAATGATTCGGTAAATGGCAAAACCGGTAAACCGGTGAGATTTAATATAGCCAAGCAGCCACTTCACCACAAAAAACGCCGATACCATGGCCACCACAAAGCCCAGGGCCACATCCCCCCAGGCCTCCTGGGCGATTAAGCCGTCTTGAGCGGCGTCCATAATTTTTTTTGCGCTGGCCGCGTACATGGTGGGAATACCCAACATAAATACAAAATCCGCCGCCGCTGCCCGGCTGGGGTTGCCCGCCAGCATAGCGGCAAAAATACCCGCGCCGGAGCGGGAAGTGCCGGGGAAGATGGCCGCCACAATCTGCGCAAAGCCCACCACTATGGCCCCCGCCCAGGTCATATCCGGGCTGGGTGTTTTTTTGGCGGTATACCACTCGGCCCATAAAATCCAAAAACCACCGAGAATTAACGCAATGGCCACCGGGCGGGTGGAATCGGGCAATTCAATGCCGAATTTTTTTACCAACACACCCAAAATGGCGGTAATTAAAAATGCTACCCCCAGCTTTAATAAATAGTCTTTATTGGCTGGCTCTTTAAAATTCAAAAACAGCGATAAAATCCGCCGCCAATAAATTAAGGTAACGGCCGAAATAGCCCCAGCCTGAATCACCACATTAAATAAATCCGAGCGCTCTCCTAAGCCTAATTGCTGGGCAATAATTAAATGCCCGGTGCTGGAGATGGGCAGAAATTCGGTAAAACCTTCAATCAGCCCTAAAATAATCACCTGAATAATATTTTCCACACGTGCCTCTTATTGGTCGCGGTTGCGACGGAGTTGATGTTTATCCCAAGTAACCGAATTGCGCACATATACCAATTCAGCCTGCTCTACAGGAACGGCTTGGCCCTGCCGAAAGGCCAATTCAGCCAATACCAATAGAGCGCTAGCCTCCGGGTTCATAGTGGCATCCACAAAAACAAATTGTGCCTTTAAGGCGGCGGAGGTTTCCCGCACGCCTAAACCCACCAGTGCGCAATCGGCACCAGAATAAGTACCGAGCAGCTCATCGGCCTGGGCATAGGAGCATAAAAATGCTTCTTTTATAGGGGTAAACCCATCGGCAGCGCGGCGATAAACCGCTGCGTATAACTCGCTCATACGGGCATCCAACAGAGCCACCACCTGATTTAATTCAGGCCGCAGGTTAATTGTTTGGTGAGCGAGGCAGGCGAGGCTGGCAACCGGCACCAGGGGTTTACGCCAGCCCATGGCCAAACCCTGGGCGAAACTTAAACCGATGCGCAAACCGGTAAAAGCGCCCGGCCCGCAGTCATAGGCGATGGCGTCTATATCACTAGGGGCGCAATTGGCCTCCGCTAAGAGTTCATCCACGGCGGGCAGAATAACCAGGGAGTGGGATTTAAGCCTGTTGATGGTGCGGGCAAACACCAGCCCTCTAAAGGTGAGGGCCACGGAGCAGGCTTCGGCACTGGCCTCAATGGCGAGAATGGTAAGCATAGGCCCCTCGAAAAAGTGCCGGATTTTACGCCCTTAAGGGGCACATGCAAGCCCTGTGGCCGAGGTTGGTTAGTGCGCCAGTAAAGCGTTTACTTGGGGCCAGATAAACCAAAAAGTCGGCACAGCGCTGCCATCCGGCGCCGCCCAGGTATCCGCCCGCGCATTTACCGCGCCGAGGTTTAAATAAAAGTTTTGGGCGCGAGCGTTAGTTTGATTCACCAATAAACACAAACCCTCGCTCTGCGCCGCGTGCACACACGAATTCGCCACCGCCTGCACTAGCGCCTTGCCTATCCCCTTGCCCTGGTGCGCCGCAGCCACATGCAGATTATCCAAATAAGAACCAAATTCTCTGTTTT
>DAOQGS010000689.1:0-2130 GCA_035338675.1 Cellvibrionaceae bacterium | reverse complement strand
TGGCAAATTCGCCTAGCCAGCGCTTCGCCGCCTACATTTTTCAGAGGTTCCCTAAAACACCCGATCGAGTGTTTCCTGCCCGTCCAACCAATTCAACAGGTATTTAACATCAATTTTTAATTTAACGCCTCAAGCTTCGCATACTGCGCCACCAACCATTTAGTCCCCGCACTCTCAAACGCCACCTGCACCCGCGCCGCTGGCCCCTGGCCTTCAAACTGCAAAATCACCCCCTCCCCAAATACCGAGTGATTAACGCTCTGCCCCAAGCGCAAGCCCGGAGTATCGCTAATATCCTGTTGTTTAAAACGCTGGTTGGCGGGAATTACAATGGTGGATTTCACGCGCACTTCTTGGATCAATTCGCTGGGAATTTCCCGTAAAAACCGCGAGGGTGGGTTGTGGGTTTCGCTGCCGTAGAGGCGGCGGCTTTCAGCGTAGGTGAGAATGAGTTTTTTCATGGCGCGGGTGATGCCCACATAACACAGGCGGCGCTCTTCCTCTAAACCCTCTTTGGTATCGGCAGACATTTTATGGGGGAAGAGATGCTCTTCCATGCCCACTAAAAATACCAGCGGGAATTCCAAGCCTTTGGCGCTGTGCAGGGTCATTAATTGCACCGCGTCTTCAAAATCCTGCGCTTGGGCTTCGCCTGCATCTAAAGAGGCGAGGTCTAAAAAGGCGGCTAATTCCGTTTGTTCTTCCAATCCGTCGTCGGCTTTAAAAGCGCCGCAGGCGTTAACTAATTCTTGTAAGTTTTCCACCCGCGCCTGGCCCCGCTCGCCTTTTTCATTTTGATGAAATTGCAACAAGCCGGATTCATTAATGACATGGGCAACTAATTCAGCTAGGGGTAATTCTTTTATTTCGGTTTCTAATTTACTTAATAAACTTAAAAACCCTGCCAGGGCACTGGCCGCCCGGTTGGGCAGCACATTGTTTTTAATTAACCCCAAGGCCGCTTGGTAGAGGGAAATATTTTGGTCCCGCGCACTCTGCCGCAGAATTTCCTCCGTTTTACTGCCGATGCCCCGCGTGGGGGTGTTGAGCACCCGCTCGAAGGCGGCGTCGTCCTGGCGGTTTTGTAATAGGCGTAAATAGGCGAGGGCATTTTTAATTTCCAGCCGTTCGTAGAAGCGCTGGCCGCCGTAAATGCGATAGGGCACGCCTTCGCGAATTAAGGCTTCTTCCAATACTCGGGATTGGGCGTTGGAGCGGTACAAAATAGCCGCGCTTTGGCGCGGGTTGCCCTGGGCCACCCAGCTTTCGATGCGCTCCACCACAAACCGCGCCTCGTCCTGCTCGTTAAAGGCGGCGTAGAGGTCGATAGGTTCGCCCTGTTGATCCTCGGTCCAGAGGTTTTTACCCAGGCGGCCTTGGTTATTGGCGATAACCGTATTGGCCGCCTCCAAAATAGTTTTGCTGGAGCGATAGTTTTGCTCCAGGCGCGTGGTTTGGGTGGCGGGGAAGTGGCTGTCGAACTGCTGGATATTTTCAATACGGGCGCCGCGCCAGCCATAAATGGATTGGTCGTCATCCCCCACCGCCGTCACCTGGGCGCTGTTGCCCGCCAGCACCCGCAACCAGGCGTATTGCACGGCGTTGGTGTCTTGGAATTCGTCCACCAAAATATGTTTAAAGCGCTGTTGATAGTGTTTGAGCAGGGCGGGTTTGGTGAGCCACAACTCGTGGGAGCGCAGCAGCAATTCAGCAAAATCCACCATGCCGCCGCGCTGGCAGGTCTCCTCATAACCCTGGTACACCGCCTTCATGGTGGCCAGGTACACATCCGCCCCTTCCACAATGTGCGCCGGGCGCACGCCCTCGTCTTTTTGTTCGTTAATAAACCACTGGGCCTGTTTGGCGGGCCAACGCTCCTCGTCCAGATTGAGGGCTTGGCTGACCCGTTTAATTAGGCGCAATTGGTCGTCGGAGTCGAGAATCTGAAAATTCTGCGGCAGCCCCGCATCCTGCCAGTGGGTTTTTAACAAGCGGTGGGCGATGGAGTGAAAGGTGCCCACCCAGAGGTTGCGAAAGGCGCCGCTACTGGCGTCCCCCAGGGTAGCCTGCAGCCGCTCGCGCATTTCTTTAGCGTTTTTATTGGTGAAGGTCACCGCCATGATTTGATGG
>DAOQGS010000688.1:0-2134 GCA_035338675.1 Cellvibrionaceae bacterium | reverse complement strand
ACCGGAGCGCTTCGGTATTGAGTGCCCACTCGCGATCTGCGCGTTCAGGGTCGAGTGTGCCGTCGGCTTCAGGGGTGATACGGCCAGTGCGGATGGCCTTGTGTACGGCGGTATCGCTGATGCCGCGATGGCGGGCGTAGGCGCGGATGGAGATGCCGATTGCGGTAGCCTCTTATGGTAATAACGTATTGATTTTAATGGACATAATGCTTGCTTTTGAGAGCCGAAGACGTGTACATGGAGCCATCACATTACGCACTGAGGATCGAAGATGAACACCCCTGACGCTGCTGTAGATGCCGCCCAAACCCCCATCCCAGACGCCAAGCTCACTCACATCGCTAGCCACTATTTCGGTATTGAGACCTTGGCTACGCGCAACCGCGACGCGCTGGATTTTCACGACATTGCGGTGTGGAACCTTAAAGCGGCCCTCGAGGCGGCCTATCGAGCAGGCCGCCATTCGGCCAAATCTTTGTAGTCAGCCAACGGCGTGAACGGCGATAGTGTTGGTTAGTCGGTCGCGGTAGCAGGCTAGAGAATTAACCCAGGGACGACAGAATTTGTTGGAAAATCTGAATGATGTTGTGGCTCGCGTGGATCGAAAAAACCCGAATTAGCAGGCTAGTTCGGGTTTTATTTCGATTAACCGCTCAACGACTTCGTCGATATCCTCGTACAGCCGCTCGTAGGAATTCCCTTCCTGTTTCAGTTGCTTCAGCGCCTCAATCAGCAGGGGTTCGCTCACCTTTTTGATTCCGTCGGTTTCCCGAAGGTCATCTTTAAAATATTCCAGAATATTTTGATAATTATTCCACTCATCTAGCTCGAAGTCGCTAGCCGTTTTTTCATGTTCACTAATTAACGCTTCCGCTTGCCCAGAATTCAGTCCTTTGCTTATGGGGATACTAAAGAAGGTTAAGTAGTCTTTCTGCTCTTTAGATGCAGGCTGTTCATTCAAATAATTATTGTATTTGTGTTTGTCATTCTTGGGGCCGACTAAGGTGTAATTAATTTTGATGTCGTGGTCTCCATCGGTCGCAATTCTAAGTAATCTTGGGTAAACCAATTCAACAAGTCCCGTTTTGGCGAGTAACGCTGCACTCTTTTTGGGGACGTACCCTAAAAAAAATGTCTGGGTGTCATGTATACCCAAGACTTTAATTGCATTTTTATCGTGAGCGTTGTCGGGTTCGGGTTGCAGCTGTAACGTCTCACTTTTTGATCGGTAAAAATTGAATGCGTCATCCTTGCAATGTTCTATACCTGCGACATCTAGGCTCGGAGAAAATATTTGGTATCCCTTTTTTATGGGGGGCTTAAAGTAACTGGCTTCCCATTCAGGTTTGTTCGCTCGTGATGATTGCTTAGGAACGGTGGACTGAGACTGAGCGCCTTGCTGGAGGAGCTTCTTCGATTTGGGGCGGCGACTAACTTGTCTAGCGCTTTTTTTGATTTTAATCACTAAGTAAATAACGATAATTGCTGCCACTAAAAACCATATCATGAAGACCTTCCTAGCTAGTTTGTTCACTGAATATTTATTGAATTGATTGCCCGGTCTGTGCCTGCCCAACTCATTCAGACTTAATTGTTAAGTCTCACCGAATGGCCGCCATGATTATCTTTTGTAATGGTTAAGTCCGAGTAGGTTTGTACCATACTTAATAATCCCGAATGCCCGTATTCTTTAGGTGAAATCCTGGATCGGTGCGTTTTAAGTACTGCCCCAACTGCCCGAGGCTACCTTAGAGAGATTAAACCTTGGGCGGGCGGAGTCGTTTGCCCGTTTTATCTGTGATGCTCCATTCAAACAACCGCTTGGCCTAGTCCGATAATAGCAGTTGTATAACCGAGAGGGTATGCACTGCATTCAGCTACTTTGCGCTTTAAAAAGCGGTTATTAATAGATCGAAAATAGCTTGGCTTTAGACCGAAAGGAAGCGTTCATGGGCGTGTTAACCGACCCTTAATCGTTATCTGGAGTTGCTTATGCCCCCCGTATCCCTCACACCCACCCAACAGACCCTCCTAGCCCATGCCATCGACGTAACACACGGGCAGATTCAATGGTTTCCCGAAGGGTTGCACGGAGGTGCCCGTCACAAGGTACTGACGGCACTCGCTGCTCGAA
>DAOQGS010000687.1:0-2136 GCA_035338675.1 Cellvibrionaceae bacterium | reverse complement strand
ATAGTGCATCAGACTGCAATACAGCCTCCGACATCTTAGAGCGGACAGTATAGTCTTGATAGGCTGGCAAGGCGACCGCAGCCAAAATACCAATTATCGCAATAACAATCATTAATTCAATTAATGTAAAACCTTGTTGATTTCTCATGGGAAAACTCCTCGTTGTTGGGTAGTAAATCACAGCATTCAAGAGATATGCCAAATACTAAAAATGCCCTGTCCAACGCGGAGAAATAGTGCATTACTGCATTTCGATAGGATCATACTTTCACTCTTTGACAGAAGATGACAATTTACGGCCACTAACTCCACCTTGGCTATAGGTCAACAAAGAGGCTAGAATTTGACGGTCCGAAGTTAAATAAGAATAAGGCATGAGTATCTCCCCCCCCCTAAGTGGTTTGGCTAGACGCCTGGTAAGAGACGGCGTTATCAATGAAGAACAGGCCCAACAAGCAATTTTGGCAGCGACCAAAGACAAGGTGTCACTACCCTACGCATTGGTGAGTAGTGGTCAGGTCAATGCCTTGTATATTTTGCACTCTGCCTCAGATGAGTTTGGAACCCCTATCGTAGATACTGACAGCCTCATCGGTTTTAACTTTGATAGAAGCCTTGTCGATTCCAAATTAATTCGCAAACACCAAGCGCTGCCAATTTTCAGGCGAGGCAATCGCCTTTTCATCGCAATTGCGGACCCAACTAATTTGCATGCACTGGATGAGATTAAATTTCATACAGGCTTAAACACTGAAAGCATTCTAGTTGCGGCTGATAAGTTGCAGAAAAAAATTGATACTTACTTGCAACAGGAAGAGGAGCCTCTGGGCAGCGGCCTTAGTGAAATCGATACAGATGGATTAGACAGCTTAGATATAGAGGCAGTTACCGAGGACGCAGGCGAGGGGCCTGACACATCGGATATCGACGAAGCCCCAGTGGTACGTTTTATAAACAAAGTATTATTGGATGCCATTCGCTCGGGATCCTCCGATATTCACTTTGAACCCTATGAAAAAATCTACCGCGTGCGCTTCCGAACGGATGGCATTCTGCGAGAGGTGGCTAGACCGCCCGTAAACTTAACAACCCGCATTGCCGCCCGGTTGAAAGTAATGTCCCAGATGGATCTCTCTGAGAGACGCATACCCCAGGATGGGCGTATCAAAATGAAGATATCCAAGACTCGCGCCATCGATTTTCGCGTCAATACCCTACCTACGCTTTGGGGCGAAAAAATTGTATTACGTATCTTAGACCCTTCCAGCGCCAAGCTCGGTATTGACGCGTTAGGCTATGAGGATAATCAGAAAAAAATGTATTTGGATGCGCTAGAACAGCCTCAGGGGATGATTCTGGTAACTGGACCTACCGGCTCTGGCAAAACAGTCTCACTCTACACGGGGTTAAATATCCTAAACACCATAGAACGCAATATTTCCACCGCAGAAGACCCTGTAGAAATTAATTTGGAAGGCATTAACCAGGTTAATGTTAATTTAAAAGTCGGACTGGGCTTTCCCGAAGCATTACGCTCGTTCTTGCGGCAGGACCCGGATGTAATCATGGTGGGGGAAATTCGCGACTTGGAAACCGCTTCTATCGCGATTAAAGCGGCTCAAACTGGCCACTTGGTTCTATCTACCCTTCATACGAATTCGGCAGCCGAAACCTTAACTCGTTTGCTTAATATGGGTGTACCCACATTTAACGTAGCGACTACAGTAAGCCTTATTATTGCTCAACGGCTTGCCCGCAGGCTTTGCCCCCACTGTAAAAAGCCCGCCACCGACATACCCAAGGAAGTTTTAATTGAAGAAGGCTTTGAAGATATTGGCATACCCATGGGAGAAATTAAGCTGTTTGAACCAGTTGGCTGTGAGAAATGTACAGATGGCTACAAGGGGCGGGTGGGGGTTTATGAGGTGGTTCGCATCACACCTGAAATTTCCCGAATTATAATGGCGGGTGGCAATTCCATCGAAATTGCTGACGCTGCTAAACGAGCAGGCTTCAATAATTTACGTATTTCGGCCCTACGTAAAACGGCCATTGGTTTAACTAGCCTCGCCGAGGCCAACCGTGTAACGAAGGATTAATTCCTATGGCAATACCTTCCTCCGCAGCCAATACTAT
>DAOQGS010000686.1:0-2138 GCA_035338675.1 Cellvibrionaceae bacterium | reverse complement strand
AGGGCCTTAAGGGCGCCCATATCTTTATGGATACCGTCACCGTGGGCGGCACCGAAAACCTGCTTATGGCCGCCACCCTGGCCAAGGGTAAAACCGTTCTAGAAAACGCTGCCCGGGAGCCGGAAATTGTCGACCTGGCGGAATGCCTGGTGAGCATGGGTGCCCAGATCGAAGGCATAGGCACCGACCACATTACCGTGCACGGCGTGCCGAGCCTGAAGGGCTGCACCCACCGGGTGATGCCCGATCGCATCGAGACAGGCACTTATTTAACAGCTGCCGCCGCCACCGGCGGTAAGGTCATGCTGCGGGATACCCGGGCGGATATTCTCGAGGCAGTTCTGCTTAAGCTTGAGGAAGCGGGCGCCGAGATCACCTGCGGCCCGGATTGGATTGCTCTGGATATGCACGGCCGCCGCCCCAAAGCCGTCAACCTGCGCACCGCGCCTTACCCGGCTTTTCCCACCGATATGCAGTCCCAGTTCACCGCCCTGAATGCGGTGGCTGAAGGTGTCTCCCGGGTGACGGAAACCATCTTTGAAAACCGCCTGATCCAAGTGCACGAGCTCAACCGCATGGGCGCTAATATCAGCCTGGAGGGCAATACCGCCATTATCACCGGGGTGGCTAAACTCAAGGGCGCCCCGGTTATGGCCAGCGACCTGCGGGCCTCAGCAAGCTTGGTGATCGCCGGTATGGCCGCCGAAGGGGAGACCCTTGTGGATCGCATTTACCATATCGATCGCGGCTATGAGTGTATTGAAGAAAAACTACAGGCCCTGGGCGTGGATATTCGCCGCGTGCCCGGTTAAGAGGTGTCTATGTCGCAACTGACCATCGCCCTCACCAAGGGCCGTATCCTGCAGGAAACTCTGCCCTTACTGGCGGCGGCGGGCATCGAGCCGTTGGAAGACATCAGCAAAAGCCGCAAACTCACCTTCGACACTACCTCTCCCGAAGTGCGCCTGCTAATTCTGCGCGGCAGTGATGTGCCCACCTATGTGGAATTTGGCGCGGCCGATGTGGGAGTGTCTGGCAAGGACACCTTGCTTGAGCACATAGGCAATAGCTTCTATGAGTTGCTGGATCTGAAAATCGCCCGTTGTACCCTGATGACGGCCGCCTTGGCCGGGGCGCCGAGCAAAAGCGGCCGCATTCGCGTGGCCACTAAATACGTCAATGTGGCCAAGCGTTACTACGCCGCTCAGGGGCGCCAGGTGGACATCATCAAACTCTACGGCGCCATGGAGCTGGCCCCGGTGTTAAGCCTTGCCGATGAGATCGTCGATATAGTGGATACCGGCAATACATTGCGCGCCAACGGCCTTGAGCCTCGCGAAACTATCGCGCAAATTAGCTCCCGGCTGATCGTTAACAAGGCCTCCATGAAACTCAAGCACCATCAAATCGAAGCCTTAATCGATGCGGTAGAATCTGCCGTAGGAGAGCTGTCAGCCTAGGAGCTGAAGCCTTACCGCCCACTTAGCAACAGGTGCCCCATGTATTCCTTGAATTTGCGCCGCCTTAACGCGGCGGACGCCGACTTTTCCCAGCAGCTCGACCAATTGTTGCAGTTTGAAGCCAGCCACGAAGAGTCCGTGCAGGGACGCGTCAAAACTATTTTGGCCGCCGTTAAAAGCCGTGGCGATGAGGCGTTACTGGAGTACACAAATCTGTTTGACCGCCGCACTTTGACGGCAATAAGCGAAGTCATTATCGATAGGGCGCAATTACAGGCTGCCCTCGCCCGTATTCCTGCCGATCAGGCCGAAGCCCTGCAACAAGCCGCCGAGCGCGTGCGCGACTACCACAGCCGTCAACAGCAACCCTCCTGGAGCTACCAAGACGACCAGGGCAATCTGCTCGGTCAAAAAGTCACCCCCCTGGATCGCGTTGGCCTCTATGTGCCCGGCGGCAAGGCGGCCTATCCGTCCTCCGTCTTGATGTCCGCTATTCCAGCCAAAGTCGCCGGCGTACCCGAAGTGGTTATGGTGAGCCCGTCCCCCGACGGGCAGGTGAACGATTTGGTATTGGCGGCGGCTGCGGTATCCGGAGTGGAGCGCATCTATAGCATCGGCGGCGCCCAGGCTGTAGCGGCCCTGGCCTACGGCACTGCGACCATCCCCAAAGTGGACAAA
>DAOQGS010000685.1:0-2138 GCA_035338675.1 Cellvibrionaceae bacterium | reverse complement strand
AAAAAGTCATTGAAGTGAATGTGATCGACGTGGGCCGCTGGGGGTTTGGCTCGCCCTCTACCGGCGCTAAACCCTTCGCGCCCTTTAGTGATTGGATGACCCAGCGCACCGGCACGGTGGAAGCGGAAGTGAATTTTAATAAGGGCAAAGGCGGCTGGCGGCCCGCGTTGGATAGCGTGCATATGAGCCTGTCGGACTACCTTTGGATTACTAAAGAAAACCTAATTTTTCTGTTCTTTGCGGATTCTTGGCCGGATATGCGCGCCGGGCGATTGATTGATGATCTCTCCTCAATCATGCGCTGGCTGTGGGCCCCGCTGTTTATCTTCGCCATTATTGTGCTGATAAAAGACGCCAAAAAACTGCGCCGCCAGTGGCTGTTAACCGCCGTAATTGCCGCATGGTTTGTGGTGCAGGGCTTAATCCCCATCGCCATCAACGAAGGCCGTTACCGCAAACCCTTGGAGGGCTTGTTGGTTGCGCAGATAGTTCTGTGGTTAGCGGCGCGCCAGGGGGCTATAAGGTTGCCTGTGGCAGAGCGTAGGGACGATAACCCGGCGAAGGCTTAAATGTGAGTTACTTTAATTGGTAGATGGCTATTGGTAGGTGCTTAGAGTAGTTGCTGAAGTCCTTGTCAGTCGTAAATATCTTTAGCCTTGCCCTTATGGCTACGGCACAAATTAAATAATCGGTATGAGAGCCTTGTATACCCTTGGTGCGACAAAAGTTGGCGTATTCTGCTGCAGTTTCATAATCCGAATCCAAAATAGGCTCATTGGGAAAGTATTTCAGCTTTGCCTTTAATCGTTCGTAACTCTGTTTGTCGCTATATCCGGAGAGCAACTCTTGCCTAATGACGCCAATTATTTTTGCTTGGTTGTCATCTATAAGTTGAGTCAGTGCTTCAGTAATTTGCGCATCCTTTGCCTTGCCGCCCCTAAGGGCGATTGACCATACGCATGTATCGACGAGTATCCCTTTCATTCACGTCCCTTTTTATAGTCATAGTTGTTGTCTTGGGGCAGTTGGCCGAATAAAGTGGTAATCTCGCGCTGTTTGCGTCTTTGGATAAACTCCATAAGCGCTTGATTTACGGTAGCTTTTTTTGTTGCTAGGCCGCTGATTAACAGCGCTTCGTTAAGCAAGTTCGTGTCGATTGAAAGGTTTGTCGCCATGATAAATTCCTCTGTTTACACGCAGTTCTACACATGATGCTACACATAGTAGCACACAGACTAACACTCCATTTGCGTGCTGTTGCTGTGTGGCTGGGCAGGTTAGTCGCAGATAGCGACTTGTGTTGGTGTCCCGATCCCTAAGGCTTAGAAGCCCCAGCGCTTTAGGGCGGCCTGGTCGGAGTCTTTGGCCGCCACCCAGTCATCGCCCTCCCGCTTCCAAAAGGGCGCCTGGGTTTTGAGCATATCCATTAGCCATTCGCAGGCGGCGAAGGCATCCTTGCGGTGGGCGGCGGCGGTGATCACCAATACAATCTGCTCGCCGGGGGCGAGTTGCCCCACCCGGTGAATGACCCGCACCCCGCTCAAACTCCAGCGCTGCTGGGCCTGGGTTGCCAGCCCCTGGAGGGATTTTTCCGTCATGCCGGGGTAGTGTTCTATATAAAGGCCCGCGCATGCATCGGGGTTGACGGCAAACTCCCGCACCAGGCCGATAAAACTCACCACAGCGCCTATGCCCAGGTGGCGGCGCAGCAGGGCCGCTTCTTTACCCGCATCAAAGTCTTCGGTTTGCACGCTAATCATAGGGAGCCTTTGGGATATGAACCTATTTCAAACTGCCAACAGCAGGTGCCTATGATGCCAGTTTGCCCGGCAGCGGTAACCTAAAAACCCGCCTGGGTAATCATTAGCCTAAGGATTGTATGATCAGGGCAGTGCCTAAAATTCCCCTCCTTTGAAAGTAATGTCACTACATGAAGGATTGGCCGATAGTGGTCGCTACGGCACGGCCTGAGATTCCCCTCCATTGGAGGGGTGCCCCGAAGGGGTGGGGTGGTGGGGGCCGCTGTGTTTTGTTGGCAAGCGGCCACCTTTGCCGGTAAAAAATCCTCACCCCCTGGCAATACCCGAGCCCTGTCAGAGCAACCACCCCGGCAGGCGAGCCTGCCAGCCCTCCAGTGG
>DAOQGS010000684.1:0-2138 GCA_035338675.1 Cellvibrionaceae bacterium | reverse complement strand
TATCGGGCAAATGTTGCCAGTGCGATAAAAGAAATTGTGCATCTACCCCATGCTCAGCGGCTCGCACCCGCGCCACCTGCAGACCACGCGGTGAAACCGAAATACCAACACCCGACACTTGGTATTGCTTGCAAAAATGCACCAAAGGGCCACCCCACCCACAGCCTACATCGAGAATTGTTTTACCCGGAGATAAGTTCATCTGTTGTGCGTACCAGGCAAATTTAGTTTCCTGGGCCTGTGTTATGGTTAAATCTGTGTCCTCCCACAGCGGGCTTGAATAAGTCCACCAGCTATCGCCTGTGACTATTTTAAAGAATTCAGGATCGTTTTCGTAATGAAAGGAAATCCGCTCCTCTTCCTCCTGGCCTGCAAACTGCTGGTATAAATCCCGACGCTCGGGGGCCTCTTGTTCCAATTGCTCAAATGTGACATTACCCATATACGCCTCCCAACTCAATATTTTATCAGCCAATTAATTAACACAAAAGGTAATTTATAACGCGCTTAACCCTGCCGCGATTTTGCATTAGCAACTCACCAAGCGCAATAGCAAAGAATATGCAGCAAACAGCCATTACCCGCCTTTTAGAAAACCACATGCGCTTTGGCAGCTAAAAAGTTGGCGTCACTAGCCACCCGATATTCCCCGTTTACAGCCCTGTACATGAGCGGCACTGAATATAATCTAGCTGCATTTATAATCTGCAAGTGAGGCCAGGGAATTCGGGTGCCCTGCCCGCACATGCATTTTTTACTCTAGGCTGGGTGTTGAAGCCATATAAAACACACCCTGCGATTTTAGCAGCCCAAACTTTGGCCATCGTCATCGCATTACATCATCAGCGGCAAATAGATACAGATCGTAGATCTGTCAAAATTTGACGCATCTATACAGGATGTATCACCGGTGGGGCAGCAATACGATTTATTCATGACGTCCGCCCAGCCAGCAAAATAGACAGTTATGATGTAATCCTTTACCCTGCGCGGCTCAACAAATGCCCTCCTATTGATTTAGCCATGTCTACCCCTACCCGCCTACCCGCACTCGATTGCCTGCGTGCGTTCGCAATCATTATTGTGCTGCTGTACCACTATAAGGTGGTTGTTTCCAGTGAAGACACTTTTGGGTATATCACCCAAATTGGCTGGATGGGTGTGGATTTATTTTTTGTCTTAAGCGGCTATTTAATTGGCGATCAGATTTTAGGCCCGTTGGCGCGGCAAGAGCCGTTTTCTATCGGTAGGTTTTATCTGCGTCGCCTGCTGCGCACGCTGCCCAATTATTATGCGGTCTGTTTGCTGTACATTTTTGGCCCGGATATTTTAATCGGCAACCACACTTCAGACTGGTGGCGATTTCTAACCTTCACGCAGAATTTTGACTTTCGCCCAGGCGTCACCTTTAGCCACTCTTGGTCGCTCTGTATAGAGGAGCAATTTTATTTACTGGCACCACTAGTATTTGTACTGACAGCCCGCAGCGGGCAAGTGGTTTTAGGCAGTTGGCTGCTAATTGTGTTTGGTTTAGGGCTTGGTTTGGGCAGCCGCTTGGATGCTTGGTATAGCCATGGGCTCAATAATATGAGTGTCAATAATTATTACCACTCGATTTATTATTCAAGCCTTAGCCGTTTTGATGAATTATTGCCGGGCATAGCTATTGCCTTAATTAAAAATGCCCACCCTATTTTATTTCAGCGTTTATTGGCACGCGGCCATTATTGGCTGGGTATTGGCACGCTTAGCTTTGCCAGCCTCGCTTACGCCTACCCCAATCTGCACTACAAAGAAGCCAGAGGTTATAACTTTTTCTTAAGTACGTTTGGCTACACCGCTCTTGCCTTAAGTTTTATGTGTATTGTGTTGTCCGCATTGGCACCTAAGAGCCTGTTGGGGCGCTGGGTTATTCCTGGGGCTGGCAGTTTAGCGGTTTGCTCCTACGCGCTGTATTTAATTCACAAACCACTATTTAAATTATTAATTGACCCACTTGAATAAGCGGGCATTCACAGCCATGATTTATTAGGCGCCGGGATTATTATGGCCATCAGCCTATTGGCGGCCTGGTTATTATTTGTGGCTCTTCGTAGAATTGTGTAAAACCCCCGCGCCAGATGGCAAAATGACCTTCC
>DAOQGS010000683.1:0-2145 GCA_035338675.1 Cellvibrionaceae bacterium | reverse complement strand
AATTTGAGGGAAAGCCCAAAATGGCGTGGGTAGGAAGAGCGCAGCGACTTCCGACATGAACCCCGCCAAACTCCCGCCGCACCCATTTTTGTACTGGTGAATGGATATCGCAAGTCGCTCAATAATTGCTCCTGCATTTCTCTACAATGTCACACCCACGTGACCTTGCGCTCCTCCAACCCAGGGATAAATATTCGCATTAAAAATTTGACTTAATAACATTGCCAGCCACCTGGTGTGAGACGCGTACTCCTGCAGCAAAAGGCCGAAAACAAACTCAAAGGCCTCTCCGGCTGCAGGAGTTTCATCTGCCATTATATTTGTCTTTGCGGGTTTTGTTGCTCAGGTAATTTAGCCGCTGCTTCAGCCGCTGTGATCGGCTTAACATCATGAACGCCAAAGGCCATTTAAATACTACTTTTTAAATTGGCGGCAGCAGCCCCTTATAAAACCAAGCTAAATTAGCACTCCCTAAATGTCGGTTTTTTTGCCAGCAGCATTAAATGCATATGAGGCAAAAAAATTAGATTAAGCCAGCAAAAACCGATTGTCGATTAATCTTACACGCACTCTGCCAAATTAATGATTCTCATTTAAACGCATGTTTGCACAAATTCCAATCATCTTTCGACGATATTTTTTCAAACTGACGAGCGAGATTACAATAGTCACGCCGACAAAAAGAGCCTTCCAAATAACACGCTAACAATACGGCGATAAAAAAACCAATTTAAAAACGTTTGACAAGAGAAGCGATGAAAACAGGTGAATTATTGATCGCGTTGAACAGAATAAAGTCAAAATTATCTGGAAGAGTTTCTGTGGCACACAATCTGCTAATGCGCCCGTTGAGGTGGGCAAGGTATGAAACTGCGCTTTTAATAATGTGTTCTAAATTTTGCGCGCTCATACGAATTCAACTTGCCATCTTGAATTGATCTACATCTATAAATGGGATGGGATTAAGCGCTAGCGTTAATAATAGTGTACGAGCTGAAAGCAGCTCATGCATAAGAGAGAAGATTATTCAGTCTCCTCTTGAATCTATGATGTAGAAAATACATTAAACAACTATCAACGGAGCATTCGCATGTCGAAGCGATTAATTAGGTGTATCCAACTAGTTTCATCTTTTATCTTCATAACAGCGGCAGGTTGCGGTAGCGGTGGCGGCAGCAACGCGCCCAAAGAGCCTGTCTCGTCTAACAGCAGTAGCAGTAGCAGTAGCAGTAGCAGTAGCAGTGGCAGTAGCAGTAGTAGTAGCTCAGGTTCCAACACACTTGCAATTGATCTGCCTGCCCCCTCTACTTCGGAAGGATCAATTAATACGGTCGGTGAAACTAAAGTGGCATTCTTCACGCGCGTCACCACACCGTCGGAGAAAAGCCTCGTGGGCATTGAATTAGAAGAGGTCGATGAGAATAACAATCTCATAAAAAACCTAGGAGAACTCACCAACGCGAATGGTCCCGGTTCGCTTTATAGGTTTGATATGACGTTTAACGGTGGGCAACCAGGCTACAGGTACTTTCGACTAAGAGCCAACGCTGATGGGGCTAGCAAAACGTCTGATAAGACTGTTCTTTGGGTGTCTGATTTGGATGTTCGTAAGCCGTTTGTGAATGAAGCGGATATTAAAGGAACTGATGTTAACTTAGATTCACTAAAGAGCTACAACCTTGTAATCATTCTAAACCCCAACTCAAAAATCCCACCGACAAGAGAGATACTGGATAAGGCACTCGAATCTGTTAACGGCAAATTAATTCAATGCATTCCCCAATTAAATCAATGTTTGGCGAAAGTCGATAATCTGAACATTGAGGAAGTTGTCAAAAATTTACAGTTTAAGAGTGATGGGTTCATTAAAGATGCATATCTTGATCCGATTGAGATAGTACCGACCAGTGGAGAATCTAGCATAGAAACTAAATCAGGCGAACAGAGCCGCTGGCACCTGGATAGGATTGCTCATGAGGAGGCCTGGCAACTAATGGATCAAACACAACATTGGCTCGGGGTGGGCGTGATTGATAATGGCGTGCGCTGTGCAAGAATAAATGATATTGACGATGCAAGTGGCCCCAACAGTGGCCCCAATAGTTGCATCAACTCCTTTTCTATTCTTGAAAAAAGCAATCATGC
>DAOQGS010000682.1:0-2150 GCA_035338675.1 Cellvibrionaceae bacterium | reverse complement strand
GACTTGCGGTGCAGTTGTGGCTGTATGGGCCGGGCAATTTGGCCAATGCCTGCGTCTTGATGCTGCTGTGTGCAGGCTTTGAGGCCGGGTTTTTAGCCCTGCGGGAAAAGCCCATAAAACCAGCCCTTTTAGACGGCAGCGCGCTGGTCACCGGCGCCCTCCTGGCGGTCAGCCTGCCACCCTACTGCCCGTTTTGGCTGTTGGTGAGCGCGGCGTTTTTTGCCATGGTGCTGGCGAAGCATCTCTACGGCGGCTTGGGTTTTAACCCCTTTAATCCGGCCATGGTGGCCTATGTTATTTTGCTGGTGTCCTTCCCGCTGCCCATGACCCAGTGGCCCATGAGCGAGAGCCTGCTGCCCGCCTCAGCCAGTAAGCCTGATGTTTACACAGTGTTGCAGGCTTGGTTTGGCAGCGGATGGGACATAACCGGCCCAGATGCCATCAGCGGTGCCACCAGTTTAGATTTGCTACAACACAAACAGGGCAACACGCTTGCGGCCTGGCTTGCCCAGCAGCGGGTATTCAACCAGGCAGTGTTTGCCGCCAGCGGCAGCGAATGGATAAACCTGGGTTTTTTATGCGGCGGCCTGCTTCTACTGTTTAAACGGGTGTTTACCTGGCACGCACCGGTGGCGTTTTTAACCAGCTTAGGTGTACTCGCCGCCTTTTTTTACGATGCGGGCAGCTCCCAAAGTCCAGGCTCGCCCCTCCTGCATTGGTTTAGTGGCGGCACCATGTTGGGAGCGTTTTTTATTATCACCGACCCCGTCACCAGCGCCGTCAGCCCCAAGGGCCGGTTGATATTTGGCGCCTTAATTGGCGGCTTGGTGTATGTGATTCGCGCCTGGGGCAATTACCCGGATGCCATCGCCTTTGCGGTGTTATTTGGCAATTTCGCCGCACCCTTAATTGATTTTTTTACCGTACCCAAAACCTATGGGCACAATAAATCGCCCTCGGCTAAGCGGTTTTTTTAAGCACATGCACAGCCCCCTCATCCGCGCTCTGCGCACCAATAGTTTAAGCCTGACGGCATTTGCCAGCTGCTGCGCCTTATTATTAGGCGGCATTTACCAATGGACTCAAGCGCCCATCGCGCAGCAACAATTGCGCATCCAACAGGCGGCTTTGGATGAAATTATTCCCGCCGCCGAACACGACAATGCCTGGGATAAGGATTTTTTTACGCTTAATGATGAGGATTGGCAGGCCCTGGGTGCTCCCAACAATCGCAAGGTGTTTGTCGCCAGACAGGGGGATGCAATTATGGGCTATATTCTGCCCATTAAAACCAGCCAGGGTTATTCCGGCGATATCGAATTATTACTGGGGGTTTATGTGGATGGCCGCATCGCCGCCACGCGGGTGGTTGCCCATAAAGAAACTCCCGGACTGGGCGATAAAATTGATATTAAACGCCACACCTGGATTACAGGCTTTAATTTAAAAAGCCTCAATGAACCCAAGGAAGAGCTGTGGCGTGTGAAAAAAGATAATGGTGTGTTCGATCAGTTTGCCGGTGCCACCATTACACCGCGCGCCTGTGTGGCCGCCATCAAACAGGGCTTAAGGGTATTTGATACGCGCAAACAGCAATGGCAACAGGCGTTTACCGCTAAACGGGTGGAAAATCCATGATCCAATACTCAACCTTAATGGCACAGGGGCTGTGGAAAAATAACCCCGCACTGGTTCAACTGCTCGGCCTCTGCCCTCTGCTTGCGGTCAGCAATAATGTGGTAAATGCTTTAGGGATGGGTTTTGCCACTATTTGGGTATTAATGGGCTCGAATATAGCCATTGCCGCCATAGCGCGCTTTGTGCCCGCCGCCATACGCCTACCCTGTTTTGTGATGGTAATTGCCGCCTTTACCACCAGCGCAGAATTATTATTACAAGCCTTTAGTTACCCGCTGTATGCGATTTTAGGTATTTTTATTCCGCTGATTGTTACCAATTGTGTCATCCTCGCGCGGGCAGAAAGTTTTGCCAGCAAAGCACCTATTAGCGCCGCCGCAGTGGACGGCCTGGCCATGGGGGCCGGTTTTACCCTGGTAATTGTCTTGCTTGGCGCCCTGCGGGAATTGTTGGGCACAGGCGGTGTGTGTGCCGATATGCAGTTATTATTTGGCGAAGCCGCCCGCGCCATG
>DAOQGS010000681.1:0-2151 GCA_035338675.1 Cellvibrionaceae bacterium | reverse complement strand
AACCGCCAGCAACAGGAAACCGGCATGTCGAGCATCGCCACCGCAAAACTAGATTTATTTTATTTAAGTGTCGTAATTCTAACCGGCATCACAGGAAGTGTTATAGCCAAAAAAATCAAAGTGCCTGACATAGTATTTTTTCTCGTTCTGGGCATCGCCATCGGCCCTGCCGCTTTTAACCTACTGAACGTGCCCGCCGATTCAACCCTCAATCAATTAATACTCACCCTCGGCGCCTGTTATTTATTATTTGAAGGCGGCGCCACCTTGCGCTTTGCCGTGTTAAAAGAAATATGGCTCACCCTATTGGTGATCGCCACCCTGGGTGTAGTGGTAACCGGGGCAATTACCAGCGGTTTTGCATTGGCCTTTGGTTTACCCCTGGGTATCGCCTTATTATTAGGTGCAGTCACTGCCTCCACCGACCCTGCCACCCTAGTACCCATATTTAAACAGGTGCCCATTAAAGATCGCGTGGCGCAAACCGTAATGAGCGAATCCGCCTTAAACGACGCCATGGGTGCCATTCTCACCTTTACGGTAGTGGGTTTTGTTGTGGGTGGCAGCGAAGCACTGCAACCAACCCACATCATTAAAGAATTACTCTGGGAAGCCGGCGGCGGTATTTTAATTGGCGCCGTTCTCGGTTATTTAACCGCACTCTTAATGGCCCATGCCGCCCTGGGAATTTTTCGCAACCACTTACCCTTTTTAATTGTATTAGCGGTCATCATTACCTTTCTGGTCACTGATCAAGTGCATGCCTCGGGCTTTATGGCGGTATTTACCTGCGGCGTTATAGTCGGCAATAAAGAGTTTTTCCGCCTGCCCCTAGATCACCACGAACACGAATATTTAGAAGACTATGTGGGCAATACAGCGCTGTTAATGCGTATGTTTATTTTTATTCTGCTGGGTTCTCAAGTGGATTTTAGCCTGCTGGGACAATACCTTTGGGTAGGGGTGGCACTCCTGCTCGCCTTTATGTTTATAGCCCGCCCCTTAACAGTGTTGCTGTGCGCAGCCCCTGATCGCCGCGCGAAATGGAGTTGGCAGGAACTGGTATTTATGAGTTGGACGCGGGAAACCGGCGTAATACCTGCAGCGCTCATCGGCATATTAAGCGGTATGCAAGTGCCCGGCGTTGAAGTCGCTGGCGCTATTACCTTTATTTTTATTCTCGGCACAATTCTCATTCAGGCCCCTACCACTGCACTCCTGGCGGGCAAATTGGGCCTTTTAGCGAACCAGCAATTAATATCAGAACCAGGCAAAAAACCATTTGAGCGCGAGCAAAGTGCACCTATAGATTTAACCAGCAGCGCCCAGGCACACTCCGCGCCGATAAAATAAGGCAACCGCAGAAACAGCGGGAAGGTAAGTTTTAAAGGTGTCTGGGCGCATTCATTGGGCAAGGTTTGGCGTTATTCATCTTAATCCCTAGGAGGATGACCATGAACACGAGCAATCAACAGGCATATGCCCCGCAGGCCTATGCAAAGCCTACGGTTAACGTTTGGGCCTTAAAAAAAGATCAAAACATTAAAAGCCTATTGTTGCGCTTGCAGGGGCACCTGGGAGCCAATACATTTGAAATTGAAGAAGACGACGATCTGCACGCTTGCAGCGTGTTTTTACGCCATACCCAGTGTGCTGAATTTCGCGCCTTTATTTTTACCTTTGGGCAAAAACCCAACCGCTACGGTATCCACCTGGAATATCCAGACGTTGCCACCAGCGGCAATTTATTTGAAGCCCACGAAAATATTGCCCTTAAATCCCTGGTGGAGATGCTCGCTGTGCATTTTGACATAGCCCATATCCACCACCTGGCACTTTTATAAAGGAGCCGCCCCATGAGCAAAATCGGTATTTTCTTCGGCACCGAAACCGGCACCACCCGTTTGATTGCCAAAAAGATTCACAAAAAACTCGGCGATGACCTGGCGGACAAACCGCTGAATGTCAACCGCATAAGTGTGGATGAACTGCTCAAATACGATTTTTTAATTCTCGGCACACCCAGTTATGGCGTTGGCGATATTCCCGGCCGCAGCGCAGGCTGCATCGAAACCAACTGGGAAGAATTTTTAACCACTGCAGGCAAGCCGGATTTTACCGGTAAAAAAATCGCCCTATTTGGCCTTGGCG
>DAOQGS010000680.1:0-2152 GCA_035338675.1 Cellvibrionaceae bacterium | reverse complement strand
CGCCACCCTGTACGATGTTGGCTTTAACTATTTTTTCCGCGGTAACGACGGCGAACAGCCCGGTGATTTAATTTATTTCCAAGGTCACAGCTCGCCCGGTATGTACGCGCGCTCCTACCTTGAAGGCCGAATTTCCGAACAGCAGTTGGATAATTTCCGCCGTGAAGTGGACGGCAACGGCTTATCTTCTTATCCACATCCCTGGTTAATGCCCGATTACTGGCAATTTCCAACAGTTTCTATGGGCTTAGGCCCTATCAATGCAATTTATCAAGCCCACGTCATGCGTTATATGTCGGCACGCGGTTTATCCGCCCGTGGCGATCGTAAAGTGTGGGCCTTTTTAGGCGACGGTGAGTGTGATGAACCTGAAACACTCGGCGCTATTTCTCTGGCGGGCCGTGAGCAGTTAGAGAATTTAATTTTTGTTATCAACTGTAATTTACAGCGCTTAGATGGCCCTGTGCGCGGCAATGGCAAAATTGTGCAAGAACTGGAAGGCGTCTTCCGCGGCGCAGGCTGGAACGTTATTAAAGTACTCTGGGGCAGCAAGTGGGATCCGCTGCTGGCCAAAGATAAAACCGGCCTGTTGCAAAAACGCATGGATGAAGTGGTAGACGGTGAATTGCAAAATTACAAAGCCAATGGCGGCGCCTATACCCGTCAACATTTCTTCGGTAAATATCCTGAGTTGTTAGAACTCGTAAAAGATATGACCGACGATGAAATTATGCATTTAAATCGCGGCGGCCACGATCCACAAAAAGTCTACGCAGCTTACGCTGCGGCTATGGGCCATAAAGGCCAGCCCACCGTAATTCTTGCCCAAACCGTTAAGGGTTATGCCTTGGGAACTGCGGCAGAATCGGCCAACGTGGCCCACTCGGTGAAAAAACTCGATATCGAAAGCTTAAAGCGTTTCCGCGATCGCTTCGGTATTCCTGTCGCCGATGAAGATTTGAAAAAAGTGCCTTATTACCGCCCTGCGGCGGATTCACCGGAAATGCAGTACTTGCATAAAACCCGCAAAGCTTTAAACGGTTATGTGCCCAGCCGCGTGAAAGATTTTACGCCGCTGCAAATTCCCAGTTTGGATGCTTTTGCAGCACTGCTTAAATCCACCGGTGAACGGGAAATTTCCACCACTATGTCGTTTGTACGGTTTTTATCGACCCTAGTTAAAGATAAAAATATGGGCGATAAAGTGGTGCCGATTGTGCCGGATGAAGCGCGCACCTTCGGTATGGAAGGTATGTTCCGCCAATTGGGTATTTATTCTTCGGAAGGGCAAAAATATGTGCCCCACGATTCCGACCAAATTATGTTCTACAAAGAAGATAAACGCGGTCAGATTTTAGAAGAGGGTATTAATGAATCCGGCGCTATGTCTGCCTGGATTGCCTGTGCCACGGCGTACTCCACCTACCGGGTGCCCATGGTGCCGTTCTACATTTATTACTCCATGTTTGGCTTCCAGCGCATCGGCGATTTGGCTTGGCTGGCCGGGGATATTCAAGCGCGCGGTTTCTTGATCGGCGCCACCGCCGGGCGCACCACGCTCAATGGTGAGGGCTTGCAACACCAGGATGGCCACAGCCATATTCTGGCCAATACCATTCCCAACTGCCGCTCCTACGACCCAACTTACGGTTACGAATTAGCGGTCATTATTCAGGACGGTATGAAGCGCATGTATGAAAACAAAGAAAATTGTTTTTATTACATCACCACCATGAATGAAAACTACGTTCACCCCGATATGCCAGCCGGTGCCGAAGCGGGCATAGTGCGCGGCCTGTACAAACTGCACGAGAGCAAGAAAAAAGCGAAGAAAAAAGTGCAGTTGTTGGGCGCTGGCACTATTTTGCGCGAAGTGGAAGCGGCAGCTGAATTGCTGCGCGAGAACCACGGCGTAGAAGCGGATGTGTGGAGCGTAACCTCGGTGAATGAGCTGACCCGCGATGCCCAACGGGCAGAGCGTTGGAACCGCTATCACCCCACCGAAAAACCGAAAAAACCCTACGTGACCAGCACCCTTGAGGGCAGCGATGGGCCGTTTATCATCTCCACCGACTACATGAAAAACTACAGTGAACAGCTGCGCGCTTACATCCCCGGTGATTATTACGTGCTGGGCACCGACGGCTTCGGC
>DAOQGS010000679.1:0-2152 GCA_035338675.1 Cellvibrionaceae bacterium | reverse complement strand
ATGGATGTGACATAGTAGAGCAATGCAGGAGCAATTGCCGAGCGACTTCCGACATGATGTTCGCTGAGAGCTTTGCTCTGCCCGGAGTTTATAGTGGTGGGATAGATGTCGGGCTCTTCCAACCTACACCAGAGCATGTTTTTAGTTTTACCCAATAATATTGAGCTAGGGCGCTCCCAAGCCTCTCCTTAAAAAAAGTGGGGCGCAAAAACACCTAGGGCACTAGCTCTATGCTTAAATTTGTAGGTTTTCGGCTCCTCCCCCTTTTTAAGGGGGAGGCTGGGAGGGGGTTTTAGGTGAGATCAAACAACGCACAAACCTTAAAAATACCATTGCCACTTAATGGAAATTAAATGTACACCTCGAATATATTGTAAATAAGTAGCATTGCCACCTAGGCTAATAATTAAATAATTTAACTACTCATTACCCTTAAGACCCACTATGACACGAATTTTACTCACCGGAAAAAACGGCCAAGTCGGCTTTGAATTGCAGCGCGCTTTAGCGCCTTTAGGGGAAGTGTTAGCGTTGGATCGCAGAGGCTTTGATTTACACAACGAAGCCAATATGCGCGATGTAATTAAACAATTTGCACCTAATATTATCGTCAACCCAGCGGCCTATACCGCCGTGGATAAAGCCCAATCCGAGCCGGAATTAGCCCAGGCCATTAATGCCCATGCACTTGCTGTAATAGGGGAGGAGGCCGCCAAATTAAATGCGTTGGTGGTGCATTATTCTACGGATTATGTGTACGACGGCCACAAACCAGACCCTTATGAAGAAACGGATACCCCGGCCCCCCAAAGCGTTTACGGCAAAAGTAAGTTAGCTGGGGAGCAAGCGCTAATTAATTCTCAAGCGGCCCATTTAATTTTCCGTACCAGTTGGGTGGTGGGCGCCTACGGGAATAATTTTGCTAAAACCATGTTGCGTTTAGCGGCTGAGCGCGATGGTTTGCGAGTAGTGGCCGATCAATTTGGCGCACCCACTTCTGCAGCATTAATTGCCGATGTAACCGCCCAGGTGTTAGGCCAATACCTCAACCGCGGCGATAAAACCTTCCCCCAAGGGGTTTACCATTTGGCCGCTGCGGGAGAAACCACCTGGCACGCCTACGCTAAATGGGTAATTGGCCGCGCAATTGAAGCCGGGCGCACATTAAAAACTCAGCCAGAAGAGGTAGAGGCAATTGCCACCAGCGCCTACCCACTACCTGCGCCACGGCCATTAAATTCTCGTTTAAATACCCAGCGATTATGCCGGGATTTTGGTTTAACCATGCCGCCCTGGCAACAGGGTTTAGAGCATGTAATGCGTTTGATTTTGCTTTAAGGAGGCACAATGCGCAAAGGTATTATCCTCGCCGGAGGTTCCGGCACCCGTTTATATCCCGTCACCTTAGCTGTTTCCAAACAGTTATTACCCATTCACGATAAACCCATGATTTATTACCCCTTAAGCACATTAATGCTGGCGGGTATTCGCGATATTTTAATTATCTCCACCCCGCAAGATACACCGCGTTTTAGTCAATTATTAGGCGATGGCAGCCAGTGGGGCATTAATTTAACCTATGCTGTGCAGCCAAGCCCAGATGGCTTAGCCCAGGCATTTATTATCGGTCGGGATTTTATCGGCACGGATACTTCGGCGTTAGTATTGGGCGATAATATTTTTTATGGCCACGAATTTGCCGATGATTTATCAAAAGCAGCGGTGGATCAAAACGGCGCCCGCGTATTCGCCTATCACGTCCACGACCCAGAGCGTTACGGTGTAGTGGAATTTGATAAAACCGGCAAAGCCATTAGTTTGGAGGAAAAACCCAAGCAGCCCAAATCCAATTATGCTGTAACCGGTTTGTATTTTTACGACAACCAAGTGGTGGATATTGCTAAAGACTTGACCCCCAGCCCACGCGGTGAATTAGAAATTACCGATGTAAACCGCATTTATTTGCAGCGCAACCAACTTGCCGTACAAGTAATGGGCCGGGGCCACGCGTGGCTGGATACAGGCACCCATGAATCCCTGCTTGATGCCGGGCAATTTATTGCCACCATTGAAAAACGCCAAGGCCTAAAAATCGCCTGTTTAGAGGAGATTGCCTTTTTAAATAAATGGATTGACGCCGCGCAATTAGAAG
>DAOQGS010000678.1:0-2154 GCA_035338675.1 Cellvibrionaceae bacterium | reverse complement strand
ACCACACGGGTTGAACCTGAGCTTGAGCTGGAGGAAGTGGAGGAGGAACTACTGGAACTGGATGAACTACTGGAGCTGGATGAAGTTCGGCCCGAACTTGAGGAGGAGGAGCTTGAGGAGCTAGATGATTTACCGGAGGAGCTGGAGGAAGAGCTGCTGGATTTGCCCGATGAACTGGAAGAAGAACTGCTGGATTTACCTGATGAACTGGACGAGGAAGAACTGGAACTGCTGGATGAACTGCTGCCTTCACCACTGCAGCCCGCCAGAATTGCGGCGCCAAACGCCAGTAAGATTAATTTCGCTGCAGACATGGATGCCCCTAATGATTCGATTTATAGGGGCCATTGTACGGAGATTGTAAAACCGTGATATGACAAAAGTCACTCTGTGACTATTGATCCCTCGACAGCTAGATAATTCTATTCAATTTTAAGTAGTAAAAAGTACGATAACATTAATTTATCAATTGCCTGCGCCGCCTTTTTCCATTTACCGCTGCCTGCCCGACAGACCTAATTCAGCGGGCGGTTAAACAAGTTCCGGCCAGTTGAATTACTAGCTGTGCGGAAGCAATGAATACACATCATTTCAGACCGTCAAAAAGAGGGATTTTTTTGACGAGCCTACACGGATGTATTCACGGCGTGTCAGAAATGATGTGTATTCATTGCGGGTGTCTAGGTAGTAGTTGGGCGGCAACGGGCCGACCATAGAAATTTATCACTATTGAGCAGGCTTTATTGCGCTCTCCTCTCCTCTTCGCGCCAGCGCACAGATTGAGAGATTTAGCCAAGAGACATAAGCAATTTGCAGTGTAGTAAGGGTGAATACAACTTTACGCTGAGTCACCAAGAGTTTGCGCCCCTAGGCCCGCTCAAAACAAAAACCCTCATCGCGCAAACGCGCTAATTTATAGCGCAATGTGCGCGGGCTAATACCCAGCCGGTCCGCTGTATTCTTTTTGCTACCGTGCTCTTTTTTTAATGTCTCCATAATTATTTCATACTCACGCTGGCGCAAATCGCTGCCGAGCCCGGCAATCTCGCCTTCATCCTCTTCCGCTATTAATTGCCGAGCCCGCGCCGCTGTAAACGAAACCGGTATATCGGCAGCCGACTGAGGCCGATTAAACTCTTGGCCGGAGCGGATAAAATCCCCATGGGCAGGTTTTGCGCTGGCGTTGTTGTACATTTGCAAACCTAAATCCCGATCCTCAATGACACTGCCGGTTTGTAAAATTAACGCCCGCTGCATAACGTTATCCAGCTCGCGCACATTGCCCGGCCAGCTATAAGCCATCAACGCCTGTTTAGCTGAAGCTGATAATTGCATGGCTAAACGGTGTTGTTTAATGGCGTGGCGGTTTAACAGCGCTTGGGCCAAGGGCACTATATCCTCCACCCGCTCCCGCAGGGGCGCCCACTGCAAGGGCAACACACTGAGGCGAAAATATAAATCTTCGCGGAATTTACCAGCGGCGATTTCTCGGTGCATATCGCGGTTTGAAGTAGCGATTACGCGCACATCGAGTTTAATACTTTTTCGCCCACCCAAACGCTCCACTTCGCGCTCTTGCAGTACGCGCAATAATTTAGCCTGTAGGCCTAATTCCATTTCCGAAATTTCATCCAGCAATAAAGTGCCGCCGTTGGCCTGCTCAAATTTACCAGGCGATGCGCTATGGGCGCCGGTATAAGCGCCTTTTTCATGGCCGAATAACATGGCTTCGAGCATATTATCGGGGATGGCAGCGCAGTTAATGGCAATAAATGGCATATGGGCGCGGGGCGAATGGTTGTGTATATAGCGCGCCAACACTTCTTTACCTGTGCCGGACTCACCTAACAATAAAGCGGTGGAGTCCGATTGCGCTATGCGCTTAGCCAGCTGCAATAATTGGCGGCTGGATTCGGCCATGGCAATCGGCTCATCCAAATCCACGAGGCCTGCGCCAATAAAATGTTTGACCGTACTAATTAACAGATCGGGCGCAAAGGGTTTTACTAAATAATCCACTGCGCCATCGCGCATGGCCTGCACCGATTCGCTAATACTGGCGTAGGCGGTAATTAATAACACGGGAATATGCGGATAATCCTGTTTAACCAAGCGCAATAAATCGTGGCCGCTTAAGCGCCCCATATTCACATC
>DAOQGS010000677.1:0-2162 GCA_035338675.1 Cellvibrionaceae bacterium | reverse complement strand
CCGGTCCTCAGGGCGCATCTGCCCATCTGGCAGGCGGAACTACGGCAACTGGCCACCTGGTGGAGCAATGTCGCCCGCGATCCCCAGGGTGGTTTTTACGGTGAGGTGGGGCTTGATAATCAACCCCTGGCGAGCGCTCCCAGGGGGCTGATTCACAACGCCCGCATTTTGTATTTTTTCAGCCGCCTCGCCCGCCACACGCTGGATGCCGAGCACTCTGCGTGCGCCCACCACGCCTATGAGTACCTGGCCGCGCATTTTTATGACGCCGCCCATGGCGGCTATTTTGGCCTGCTGGATGCCGAGGGCCGCCCCCTGGATAAACACAAACACCTTTACGCCCAGGCGTTTGCCCTCTACGGCTTAACCACCTATTACCAATTAACCGGTCGGGCTGAGGTGTTGGCCCAGGCTCTGGAGTTGTTCTCGCGCTTGGAAACGGTTGCGGCGGATAGCCAGTGGGGCGGTTATTGGGAAGGTTTTGCTGCCGATTGGCGGTGGCTTGAGGATGGGCGCCTGTGCGAAACCTCGCCCCAAGCTGCCAAAACGGCGAATACCCACCTGCATCTGCTGGAGGCCTACACCGCTCTGGCACAGGCCAGCGGGGAAACATCGGTGCGGCAGAGCCTGGCTCGGTTGCTTAAGGTGTTTTGTGTGCGCTTGGTGGATGAACCTGGCGGCCACCTGCGCCTATTTTTAACGCGCGCCTGGCAGGATTGCTCCGGGCAGATCTCCTTCGGCCACGACATAGAAGCCAGTTGGCTGTTGCAGAGCGCGTTACATGCAGCGGGAGATGAAACACTGTTACAGCGCTATGCCCCCTTGGCTCAGCGCTTGGCTGAGGTGAGCCTCAACACAGCTTGGTCGCCACGGGGTGGTATTCGCGATGGGCAAAGCCTGACAGGCGGCGCCTATGCAGAAGAGCGCACCTGGTGGGCTCAGGCGGAGGCGTTTATTGGTTACCTATACGCGTGGCAGCGCAGTGCCGACAGCCGCTTTGCCGAGCGGGCCATTGCTACTTGGCAGTTTATTTATCCGCAGCACCGGGATGAGCGCTTGGGCGAGTGGTTTTGGTTTGCCAAGGATGATGTAAAGCCGCCTTTGAGCGCCTATCAGCTGTCCCGCAACTATAAATCCGGCTTTTGGAAATGCCCTTACCACAATGGCCGCGCCCTTATTGAGGCCTGTGAATTAATGGCAAATATAAAAACGGCGCCGCCTTAAACGGCTGTTTTACAGGCCTGTTTTCCCAGGGCGGGCATTGCCCGCTACGCCTTTTTACACACGGTTGATAAAACCACTAGCGCCAGCAGGGCCACAAGGCCGGTAAATCCGTACATATCCCCATAACCAATGCGTTGGGCGACCAAAGCAATAATTAAATAACCGGTAATCTCCCCTAAGCCATTGGCGTTACTGAAATACGACGAGCTAAGCCCCGCCTGCCCCGGCAATAGGTTTTGAAACCAGGTCATGCCCAGGCCCGCAATAAACCCGATAAACACCGCATTCAATAACTGCAGCGCAAACAATTGCCACACCGCCGTGGCCTGCCAAATACCCAGGTACAGCACCACCGCGGCGGCAGCGCCGATGCGAATCAAGGGCAGCAGGGGCCTTCGGCTGCCGAGCCAACCGGCGAGTATCATCAGGGGAATTTCCAACAGGGCCGCGGTGCCCATCATGAAACCCGCCAAGGCCGGGTCCGCCTGGAGTTTGTCGCGAATCATTAGGGGCAGGGCGATTTGGTAGCTGGCGTTGCAACCGAACATCAGGCTAAAGGCGATGATACCGCCGAGCATAGTCGGCCCGAGCTTCTGTTTTGAACGTGTCACCTGGGTGGCGGGAACTTGGGATTTACCGGTTTTCGGCAGCACCCAGAGGCACAAGAGGGCGGTGGCGAAATAGGCGCTGCCGACGATTTTGCATTGCAGGTTAAAACCTAACTGGCCCAGCAGAATAAACCCGATCGGCGGCCCTGCGATCCAGGCCACGGCAATACAGGCGCGCACCACGGAATTAAACAGGGTGGCCTGGTTGGCGGGCAGTTGGGCATCGGCGAACTCGCGGGTCTGCGCCATTAACTGAGCGTTAGCCGAGAACGACAGGCCGAACACCGTGGTGGCAACCAGCAACATCTGGTTAAAGGAGTTGGCGGCGGC
>DAOQGS010000676.1:0-2168 GCA_035338675.1 Cellvibrionaceae bacterium | reverse complement strand
TTACCGCTGGCCCATTATTGATGAAGTGGCCACCGCGTGCGAAAAACCCAGGACGCAAGCCCAGCAGGTTGCCTACCCGCAGCTACCTCCCCCCCTGGCCTTAGAGTGCCGTGAACCTGCCGCACGTCTACTGCGCCAGCGCCGCTCAGCCCAAGCTTTCGACCGCACAACCCCCATAGCCCTGCAAGACTTTTTTGCACTGCTGGACCACCTGCTGCCGCGCCAACACCTGCCCCCTTGGGACTGCCTGGAATCGGCCCCAGCAATACATTTAGTCCTATTCGTCCATCGCGTGGAGGGACTCGCCTGCGGCCTCTACGCCCTAGCGCGCAGCCAGGAGGGCCTGCAGCTTTTACAAGAGGAATTTAAACGGGAATTTAGCTGGCAGAAAGTAACCTCAGCCCCGGACCACCTGCCCCTCTACCATCTGATTACCGGCAAAGCCGAACGCATGGCGGCCCGCCTGGCCTGCCAACAGGCTATTGCCAGTGATAGCGCCTTTGCCCTAGCCATGCTGGCGGAGTTTAGCGGCCCCTTAAGCCAAAGCCCCTGGCGCTACAACCAGCTCTACCAGGAGGCAGGCCTCATAGGCCAATCCCTCTATATAGACGCAGAGGCCATAGGCCTGCGGGGAACCGGCATAGGTTGTTTTTTTGATGAAGGCGTTCATGAAGTTTTAGGTATCAACAGCGAGGCGCTGCAAAGCCTTTATCACTTCACCCTTGGCGGCCCAATTATCGATACCCGCATTATCAGCCTGCCCCCCTATCCAGAGCGCACTTAGTCAAGGGCTAATCTCAAGCCTAAATGATCTATTGTTCCAGCACACACGCAAGCCCTGGCAATAGGTTTTATATCCAGGCAATTTAATGTCGTGCAATAAAACCTAAGTCATGCAATAAAACCCAAGTCATGCAAGAAAATCAAGCCATGTAATAAAACCAAGCGCATTGAGCAAAAATAAAATTAATGGGTCGAGCGCTCAAATACATATCGCCCCCGATACAGATTATTAACACCCAACGAAACCTACAAAAAGCCGACAACTATTGCCGCGCCGTTAAAAGTTGTTAGTTTTGTCGTAAACACCACCAAATTGTGTTACGCCAGAATTAAACAACCCGCACAAAGTCACTAAATTTCGGGGTTTAAAGCACACAATCTGCGCGCAACCCCGTGGCCTATTTATTGCTGATACGCCCACGAGTCTGTGGCAAGCCCTACACGAAGCTGCTACCACTGGGCGTTAGAGAATACATCATGTTACTGGAGCATCCGTTATGTCGATTAAAGAAATCAAAGCCTTTTCTGCGAAAGCAAAAGAAGATTCAGAACTGGGAGCCAAATTAAAATCCTGCGAAAAGCTGCGCGAACTTATGGCACTGGCAAAAGATAGCGGCTTTGACGTTAAAGAAGAACTCTTCTACCCACCCAATGAGCCGCAATTTACCGAAGAGCAATTGTCACTAAAATTAGCCAATGCTTTACTGCGCGTTTAACCACATTGTTCAAAATACTTAAAGCAGCTCAATCATTGGGCTGCTTGCTTTTGGCGTGTTTTAAATTCTGCAGTTTCGAGCACGATTAGCCTGATAAGCTAAGGCTAAAGGCAATTGCTGTGTAAGCAATTTTAATCGCTAAGGACGAGAAAATATCCCAATATTCAAGAGCGGAAGAGGCAGTTTTTAACTGCGAGGGTGAAATACCCGTGCAGATTGAATGCTGGACTTTAAATGAAACGCCCTCAATCAAGCGAGCGCTCTAGTGCTGAACGTCTACAATACTCCCCAGCAGTGATGAATACAGCTTATTTCAGACACGCCGTGAATACATCCATGTAGTCTCGTCAAAAAATTCCATTTTTTTGACAGTCTGAAATACTGTATTCACCACCACTGCACCGCGAATCGAGAATGCCGCTTGAGGCCCCTAAACTCGTCCCCCACGTGGCGAGAGTAATCACCCAAGCTAAATAGTTACCAAAAAGATTGTTAGGGAGTTTGCATGCATAAGATGCACAGACAATAAAAAATGAAGATTCTTGAAAAGAAGAATTATCGTAACTATTCTGCACAGACTCAGCACACACTCAGCACACTTTCCTCCCGTTTTTCGCGCGGGCGGCAAATTCAGGAGGATTTAGCCATCCGGCATAATCGATTCGCGGT
>DAOQGS010000675.1:0-2171 GCA_035338675.1 Cellvibrionaceae bacterium | reverse complement strand
GATCAGCGCCAGCGCCTGGTCGTCCGCTACAGAGACCTGTTTAGCCATTAGCTGCAATCCTCTTGTAGGTGCTCCCGCAGGCATTTCAACACTTTAATAATGTGTTTTTCGACGGTGCTCTCGGCGATATTAAGTTGCTCGCTAATTTCTTTGTAGGTTTTATTGTGCATACGGCTTAATAAAAAAGTGCGCCGGTATTTTTCCGGAATGCTGTTGAGTGCTGTATAGAGCCGGGCTAAATCTTGCTGGGCTAACACCTGTCGCTCCGGCGATATTTCATCCTGTTCCGCATGCATCGGCGCTTCTTGGGTGTCTATTGCCTGCGCATTGAGACGATGTTGACGCAGGCGATTAAGGGCTAAATTGCTGGCGGTTTTGTATAAATACGCCTTTGGGTTTTCCAGCGCTTCAAGATTATTTGCGCGCAAAATATTGTGGAAGGCATCCTGCACTATGTCTTCAGTTTCCTGTGGCGGACGGCGAAACTTGGCGGCAATTTGCGCGCGGATATCGGCGTAATGCAGCTGAAATAATAACGCGAGTGGATGGGCGTGCCGCATCAGTAGGTGAGCCTAAGTGTGCCTAAAATGCTGCGCCCTTCGGCGACATTCGGTCGAACGCCTGCCACAAATGCGGTGTAATACTGCTCATTGGTGGCGTTTTTAATGGATAACTTAATTTCAGACGGCAGATCCCAGAGTTTATAGTGATAGTTAAGGTGTAGATCCAGGGTGGTGTAAGCGGGCAGTTTGGCTTTTTGCCCCAGCACATCTAATTTATCACCCAGGGTGCTACCAAAGCGAGGGCCTAAATAACTCAGGCCTGCGTCTGCCGACCAGTGGTTATTAAAACGATAATGGGTGAATAAACTGGCGGAGTTTTTGGCTATGTCCGCCGGAGTTTTGCCCTGTTGCTTGCCGGATTCAACGAGCGCATCCACATAACCTATGCCTGCCATCACATCCCACTGCTGGCTTATTTGCCAGCTCATATCCACATCCAGTCCCTGCGCCGATTGGTCGAAATAATTAAGCGAATTGAGTGCGCCGCGCTTGGGAATAATTTCAGAAATATTCTCTTTGGCAATGCGATAAAAACCTAAGCTCATTAATAAACGGCTATCAAATGCTAAAGATTTAAAACCTATCTCGTATTGGCTGGAGGTTTCCGGCTGGGCATTTTTAGCTTCAGGCGCGTCGATCCTATAATTGGCGCGCACCGCTTCACTGTAATTAAAGTACCAAGAATGGGTTTCTGAGGGTTTATAAACCAGGCCAAATTGGGAGGAAAGATTGTCAAAGCTTGGCAGCGGATATTGCTGTGATGGAGCCGCGCTGAATTCACTGTAGGTTAAATCGCCACTCATGCGGCTGTAACGGCTGCCGAGGGAGGCAATCCAATTGTCGGTAAGTGTGATGGAGTCAGTTAATAATAGGCTTGTATCAGCGTTAATTAATTGTGTGGCCTGAGGTTCTAAATTCCCGAGTGTACGGTTGGCGGCAAATAAGCGAGCAGTAATATCGTTTAACACAGCGTTATAACTATTAAGCCGCCAGGTTCGCCCTGGGTAATAATCATTGACCTCGGCCAATAGAGTTTTTGATAAATTCTGTTTGCGCCATTCCAGGCCGAACGTCATTTTGTGTTGCCAGTGGTTTGTATCGATTGCGCCATTGCACAGCAGCGCCGCCTGTTGATTGGTTTCTAAGTCTGCCTCCGCATATAAGCTGTGGATGGCACCCACTTGAAAAGTCCAGTCGGCGCCACTTTGACGCAGGTTTAAAGGCACGGCTACACGCCCCCCGAGGGGGATAATTAAAGTGTCCTCGCCAACAGGTTGTTTAAGCAATACATCACCATTGGTGAGTGTATCGCTGCTGGGGCGCACGCCCTGGCGTTTTTCTTTTATGTGGCCTGCATTGAGGTTGATTGACCAGTTAGGTGTTATATCAAAGCGGTAGCGTGCATTGGTTAATTGAAAGCGGCTGTCAAATTGCGCGCTGCGCTCGGGATACGGCTGATAAAACGTATCTTGTGTGGTGTTGGTGGCGGGAATTTTAAAGTCGGTAGCCGCAGTTTGAGTATTGTGTTGCCACAGGGAATTAACCTCCACATACGCTCGCTCACTTAACTGCGTCGTGATGGAAGGTGCAATTAATTGCCGCTTCATA
>DAOQGS010000674.1:0-2172 GCA_035338675.1 Cellvibrionaceae bacterium | reverse complement strand
CCGATCTGCCGCTTCCCGCAGCGCACGGTGCTGAAGGACGGCGCCGGCGACTGGCACGATCCGGCGAGCTGGACCTGCCGCTGAGGCGGAGCGGGGCTCGCAGAGCCGAGCCCCGTCGGCAACGCGTGCGCATGGATGCGCACCCTACCCGGCTGAGTGCAGAGAAGCCCGAAGAACTTTTTCTTCTGGCGTGAGTCCACATCTTCAGAGTGGCTATACTCACTCTTAATGTAGCTCTGTAGCATCGTGAAAGTCAATGATATTCTTAGACTAACTGAGGTGATTATTCATGAGCAAGTTACACGTGAATGTGGCAGTGGTGTTGGCGCTTTCCGTGTATGCAAGTCAATCTTCTGCAGGTGGATTGTTTGGTAAAGGCGGCTTAATCCGGGGCGACATAGGAAATGTTCTTGACCGCACCATTGAAACGCCTGTTTTGACGCCAATTGCAAAAACACTGGCAGTGCTTCCAAACTTAGCTCCTATAGCGACGACGCATACGCTTCGTGAGGCTGGTGAGGCTGGTGAGGCTGGTGAGGCTGGTGAGGCTGGTGAGGAAGTTTCAGAGGCGCCGTCAGGCAATGAACAATCTGTTATTTTTAGTGGAAATAAAGCAGTAATGGTGATTCCTGGCCGAGATAGCCCTGCCGACGGGCTTAATTTTGATCAAGGTGAATTCGGGAATGCCCACGGTGTTAACGACTTCAACTCCAACAACGCAAGAATTATTTACGAAAAATGACAATTATTTATTACACCAATGTTGGTGTTTGAATTTTCGTTAACCCGCCGCCGGCAGATGACAGCTGCCGGCGCGGCCTTGAAATGTGGTCGGCGATGATGCACCAACGCCACAGAGAACGCCGACTCGAAACTTGGTGATTTGTTGATGGGTCTGATTAGAGGTTGCTTAAAAATGCGCGCGTTAATAGTAATTGGATTTTCAGGGCTTTCTTGTCTTGCACTTCCAAATCCTTGTGCGGCTACAGTTTTTCATTTTTGGATCAAATCTTTCATACCTAATGAACATCCAAAAATCAACAATTACTTTAAAGTAACGTCGAAAGGCACGAGTGTACTCCCTGCGCCTTCGGTTCAGTTACCAATTGCCGACATTAGCAAACTGACAGACACATGCTTTGCGACAGATAATAGAGGATTTGATAAATCCCCCTTGGCTTCTGCTCGTGTAACCACTGAAATGACTCTAGTAATTGACGAGAGAAAGGTTTCGGTTGAAAAATTTAATGGGCGCGACATGGTTAGAATCGGTCAAACAGAAAATGTAGATTGCAAATCCGGAGAGCAACTTAGTCCGCCTCGGGCAACCAGTCCTGACACAGTGTCAATTAGTGGCGTGAAGCAACAAAATTTTATTTATGTTGTTAACATTAAAGCATCAGCTTCGAACCCATTTTATAAGCTGCTTGGTGTTCAAATGGCTCCTGATATTGACTACGAGGTTGTCATTCAATATAGTGTTCTTACTAAATCAATTAATGTTGATATTGTGACTGGTTACTTCCCATCATTTGAGGCTTATTACACATTGGATGATGGTCCAGTGACGACTATTATTAATTGGCCCCCCTATGAAAACTCGACAGCGGCGTCCCTATTTAATTTAGGGCTTGGAATTAATACTCGATCTGTCAAGTATAAAATAAAACTTCAGTAACTGGTTATACCAATCACATGTGATATTACAGCGCTTATTAACCGCCCTCGACACAATACCCGCAATGCCTGAACCAGCTCGTAGGCTGGGTTGAGGAACGAAACCCAGCATCGGGGGCAGCGTGAAGAAGCAAAAAATGCCTGGACGACTAAAAAATGCGTCAGCCCAGTGCACTGCCATCGCATGTAACGACTGCTGGGTTTCCTTCGTCAACCCAGCCTACGTGCTGCAGGATCGGCACCGACTCCTGAACTGCCGGCGTCGATTTCTCAAGCATCGGCGCCGACGCTTCGACAACCGACGCCGGCTCCTGAACCATCGGCGTGGACTCCCGAACAGCCAGCGCCGACTCTTTTTGGCTCTTCCGTTGTCTCCGTGGACACCCCTACATCTTGTGGTCAGGACCGTCCGTAGAGACGGTAACCTTCAAGGTCCAGACACAGGCGCTGGAACAGATGCTCGGGCTTGAAGATGCCGTAGCAGCGGCGCTTGAT
>DAOQGS010000673.1:0-2175 GCA_035338675.1 Cellvibrionaceae bacterium | reverse complement strand
ATAAATTCAAACCCCATATCGCTTAATTCATTGAGTACACGTTCAACACCTTCGGCGGTGAGAGCGTCTTTATCGCGGGTTTGGCTGGCGGGGAGAATAAAAAGATTTTCGGTGCGTTTATCTTTGATTAGGGCCTGTTTTAAGGTGGCTTCACCATTAATAACATTTACAAAATCGTAAACCACGCGGCGCTCGACATTCATAATTAAATCGAGGTTACGTAAGCCGATATCAAAATCAATCACTGCTGTTTTATGGCCGCGTAACGCCAAGCCACTGCTAATGGATGAGCTGGTGGTGGTTTTGCCCACACCGCCTTTACCTGAGGTTACCACGATTATTTTGGCCAAGGGAATTTACCTATTCTGTTTAGAGTTATTTAAAAAAGCGGCGCAATGACGAGTTTGCCATTGGCGCAGAGTGCTTGTATGGGGGATTTCCAGTGTTGGGCGCGCAGGTCTTCGTCAACTACGTACTGCCCTGCCACAGCAATTAATTCAGCCTCCTGGCTTTGGCAAAAAATACGCGCCGATTCATCGCCCTGTACACCGGCCAGGGCACGGCCGCGCAGGGCGCCATAAATATGAATATTGCCATCGGCGAGCACTTCAGCCCCGGCAGATACCGAAGACAAAATAATAAGGTCGCCTTTGGTGTAAATCTGTTGCCCCGAGCGCACCGGCGTGTCAATCACCTGTGGCGGCACAAACACGGGCGGTGGGGCGATTTCTGGGCGGTTGGCTTTTTTACTCGCTGGCGGGGTTTTGTCTATTTCCAAGGTGGTCGCGCCTTTGGCTTTGCCCTTAGGCAGAGTGGCAAGGCCGAGGCCGAGCGCAAGGGTTTCTAGTTCACTACTACCGCCCTTAATGGCCGCCGGAATAAAACCCAATTCGCGGCAGAGCGCCACCAGGGATTTAAGATCGAAGGGCTGTTCAGTTTTAAGTTGCTCAAAACCTAACACCAGCGGATTGTTGTTAAAAAATGCTGGCGATTCTGCCACCCGTGCGGTGAGTTCCTCAGCAATAGTATTTAGAGCGTCGGTTTTAACTTCCAGCAGCGTCATGGGAAACAAGCCGCCTTTGATCTGGAAGGATTCAGGCCGAGCAGCTTGGGACGAAGAGGAAGTTTTTGCGCGCATAGGACACTACGGAAGGGGGGTGCATTGAGTAGGGCGATTTTATAGACCTTTGCACGAAATTTCACAAGTGGATTAAGTATTTGTACATCATGCCCGGGTTTTTCTGCCCCTGTTGGGTTGTTTTAGCTTCTGTGCTTTAGTCCCCGCTGGGGTGGGGCGGTTAAGGGGTCGTCTGGCCAGGGGTGTTTAGGGTAGCGGCCCTTCATCTCCTTTTTTACCTCTTGGTAACTGCTGCGCCAAAAGCCGCCTATATCTTGGGTAATTTGCAGCGGGCGACGAGCGGGCGAGAGCAGATGCAAAGCGAGATTGATGCGGCCCTGGTAAACACTGGGTGTTGTGTGGGTGCCAAACATCTCCTGTAACTTGATCGCGAGCACCGGCGGCGATTGTGTGTAATCAATGGCTGCTTGAGTGCCCGTAGGTGCTTGCCAGTGGGTAGGTAGCAGCGAATTCAGCTGCTGCTGATCCTGCCAGCTCAGTTGGGCAGCCAGGATATCCGCCAAATTGAGCCCGTGTAATTGTTGAAGGTTATTAACTTGGTTGAGGTAGGGTTTAAGCCATACCTCAAGCTGGGCCAGTAAACTCGCTTCATCCCATAAAGGCCAGCGCTCGGGTTCCTGTGTGTGCGCTAGATTCACCCGCGCCTGTAATTGCAGCGTCTCTTCACCCCAATGCAGATAGCTCAGGCCTTCCTTGCGCAGGCATTCAACTAATAACTGGGCCCGCTCCTCGCCCGGTAGAGCATCCAGGCGTTTTTCCTGCCAAATAATAGCGCCGATGCACTGCTGCTCACTGGCGGTAAAGCGGCCGAGTTTTTTATCCCACAAGGCCTGTTTTTGGCTGCTCACTCGATCGGCCAACAGGCGGGTAAATAATTCCGGATCGAGGGGGCAGGCGCTGAGGATTTGGTCTTCGCTGCGGTTGGCGGAGCCCTGGGTTTCGGCCACCACCAGCCAGGTATGTTTACTCAATGGATGCAGCGGGTCGATGCTGGCGGCGCGGCCATTGGCCAATTGATAAACACCGCGCCGCTCAGC
>DAOQGS010000672.1:0-2175 GCA_035338675.1 Cellvibrionaceae bacterium | reverse complement strand
CGTGTAAAAGCATTTTAATAGAGGGCATCCCAGCCCATTGTCCATTCTATATCCTGCAGCGAAGCAGGCCTCGCAGCCATCAACAGCCTGTTAAGCCGCCCGCAATTTCCGTCGCACGCCCGCTAATAAAGCCAACATAGAACCTAATAAAACAGCAGAGTTTGGCACTGGCACTGCTTGAATTTGCTCTACTTCTCCATACAACCGCACCTTATCGCCTTTTGACAAAGTAAGGGTTAATACGGCGGACATGGTTTCGCAAGCAAAATCACCCGTACCACACACCAGTGTATTTACGGCTGACCAGTTCTTGCTAGCTGATCCGTTTGCAATGCTAAAACTATTGCCAATATCCACGTTTTTAGGTATCTCGGTGCCATTCACAGTTATATCAAAGGCACGTAAAATACTGCTCCCGGCAAGAGGAGAAATTTTTGCACCGCCAAGATGATTGACATCAGTTAATACTGCAGTCAAATTTGAAGAAGCATTTACCACTCCGGTTAGCATGGGTAATAAAGGCGTATTGTAGGACAGTGAATAGGTTTGGTTAAACGCAGTGTTGTTCGCAAGAGTAATATCAAAACTTAACAACGGGTCTGCATCATACTTTAGATCATTGACATAAACCTCAGCGGCGGATCCAAAAGCCAGAGTGCTTTTATTTTTCCACTTAAGGTCAGTCGTGATCAAATCATATACTTCGGGGTTTTCGGGGGTAGGTTGCCAGAGTGTTTCCTCGCTTAAATCCCAGGTTTTACTGGTTCTTAAGCCATTTACCAGGCTACCGTCATCATTGGTTTGTTGAATTTCTACTTTTAAACTAACAGGCGCGGCGTGTGCCGAATGGGCGGCAAGAATAAATCCCGCCAGGCCAATAAAGGCACATAAAGTCTTTTTAGTCATAAAATACATCCTAAACTATGGTTGTAAGGGCTTGATTGGTCGCAAATGCAGCCACGAGCTGAGTGCGCAAACACTTCCCCCATAAATCGCTAAATCTAAGGGGGCAGGCCATCACAGCACGGCTTTTTTGCAGCTAGATTACGCATCCTAAAGCCCAAATAATGAGGTATAAGAGGCAAGAATACAGCCGCGTGACAAACATTACGAAATTCATTGCATGCCAGGTAAAAAATACTAAAGATGGAAAAATAAGAATTTATTTTGCAGCCTAAGCAACAAAAGTTTAAAGACGAGACTTTTTTGTAACAAAAAAGAAACACAAAATACACACTTGTCGCAAAAAATTATTCTCATCGCGAGCCTCCACCCGGCGCCCAAACAACCAGGATAAACCCATAAAAAACAATCAGATAGAACCGCAAGCTTCCCCCCCGCCCATCCTGCAGGAGGCTGGCGCGGATTAACTATGTGTTGCGATATTGCACTGCTAAATATGTGTCGGTTATATTACCGGCGTGTCCAAAATATCGATGCAAATATCACCATTATTACAGTGGCTTTATTTGCTTCCTTAATAATTTTTTCGCACTCAATCGCCCCGTTCATACCTACTACACAGCTTACACAGGTACCCGTCATGGCACTCAAAGCAGTTTCTGTATTAACCCCACTTGTAGGCCAGCTAGTGCTGGCGGCCACATTGCTGTCCGCTCAGCCGGCGAGCGCACAAATGGTTGATCTCGGCGATTTTACTGCACCCTCCACACTCTCCTACCAAAACAGCTTCAACGGGCAGCACAACCAATTTACCGATTGGTACGCTTTTTCAGTGCCTGCAACACAATTTAATGGTATTACCGCGTCTATTTCCTTTGCGCAATTATTTGGCGTGCAACTCACTAGCGAGCTGTACCACGGCAGTTTAAGTGGCAATCAAGTAAACCTAGGCGCTTACATCACCGGCGGAGCCACTGGCCAAACAGTTTTCGGCAACGCTGTACAAACCACCTCGGTAATTCAACCAACATGGCTTACCGGCGGTGATTATTTAATAAAGGTCAGTGGCGCCGTAATCGGCAGCCTAGGCGGTAGCTATGCAGGTATTGCCAATATGGCACCAGTGCCTTTACCCCCGAGCCTGCCGCTAGTCGGCCTGGGTTTGGGCTTATTAGCGCTGCTAAAATCAGTGCGCAAACGCGCTTAAAAGCTTACTGAAATACCTAGGGAACCTCTGAAAAATGTAGGCGGCGAAGCACTAGCTAGGCGAAT
>DAOQGS010000671.1:0-2182 GCA_035338675.1 Cellvibrionaceae bacterium | reverse complement strand
CGCGACACCATAGGTTTTGCCACCGTGCGCGGCGGCGATGTAGTAGGGGATCACACGGTGATGTTTATGGCCGAGGGGGAGCGGGTGGAAATCACCCATAAGGCCTCCAGCCGCATGTCCTTTGCCCGCGGCGCGGTGCGCGCGGCGGTTTGGTTAAACGGCCAGCCCAATGGATTATTTGATATGCAAGATGTGCTCAACCTGAAATAAGGCACCTATATGCATTGCCCCTTTTGTAACCAAATTGATACCAAGGTCATCGATTCGCGCCTGATGGCTGACGGCAGCCAGGTGCGCCGTCGCCGGGAGTGCATCGCCTGCAAAGAGCGCTTTACCACCTTTGAAGTGGCGGAGTTGGTGATGCCGCGCATCATCAAACAAGACGGCACGCGCCAACCTTTCGATGAACAAAAGCTGCGCAATGGTTTATTGCGCGCGCTGGAAAAACGCCCGGTGAGCGTGGAGCGCATCGAAGCAGCGGTAAACAGTGTGAAGCATTATTTACAGGCCCTCGGTGAGCGGGAAGTGAAGTCCCTGGTGGTGGGGGAGCGTGTGATGGAGGAGCTGCGGGCGCTCGATGGCGTTGCCTATGTACGTTTTGCCTCTGTGTACCGCAGCTTTCAAGACATCAGCGAGTTCCGCCAAGAGCTGGACCGGCTTGAGAAAGATTAATGGCAAACCACGAACACTGGATGGGCCAGGCCCTAAAGCTTGCCGAGCAGGGCATTAACACCACCACGCCCAACCCGGCGGTGGGCTGTGTGCTTATCGGCGCCGATGGCAGCCTGGTAGGGCAGGGTTATCACCAACAAGCCGGTGGCCCCCATGCAGAAGTGTTCGCCCTGCGCGACGCCGGGGACAAAGCCCGTGGCGCCACCGCCTATGTCACTTTAGAGCCCTGCAACCACCAGGGCCGCACCGGCCCCTGCAGCCAGGCACTGATCGACGCCGGTATCAAAACCCTCGTCTACGCCATGCAGGACCCGAATCCACTGGTCTGCGGCCAGGGTCTTGCGCGCCTGCGCGCAGCCGGTGTAGAGGTGATCGGCCCCTATTTGGAGGCCGAGGCCCGCGAACTCAATCGTGGCTTTATCAAACGCATGACCCAGGGCCGCCCGTTTCTCACTTGTAAACTCGCCATGAGTTTGGATGGCCGCACGGCCATGGCCAATGGCCAGAGCAAATGGATCACAGGCCCTGCCGCCCGCGAAGATGTGCAGACCCTGCGCGCCCGCAGCTGCGCGATTATCACCGGCGCAGGCACGGTGCTGGCGGATAACCCCAGCCTCACCTGGCGCTGCAACCGCCCCGCGGGCGTCAGCCGCCAGCCCGTGCGCATCGTGCTTGATCGCCACTTGCGCACCCCTGTGAGCGCGGCCATTTTGCAGGAGCCGGGCACCACCTGGTTGATCAGCCCCCAAACCGTCGCGGCCAATTCTCCTTTGGCGCCTTTTGTAAAAAACCTGCCCGATGAGTTACCTGCGCTCATGGACTGGCTGGGGGCTGAGGGCTGCAACCAAGTGTTGTTGGAAGCCGGGGCGAAACTTGCCGGGCGGTTTTTAGCAGCGCGGTTAATTGATGAATTAGTGGTTTACCTGGCGCCGACACTTATGGGTAGCCGTGCCCTACCTCTGTTTGACCTGCAGTTAGACCACATGAGTGAGCGTATTGGGTTGTCCATTCAAAGCGTTAGCGCAGTGGGTGTGGATTTGAAGATAACCGCAGTGCCTAAAGGCCCACATTATTAGACTTGCGGATTCATAGCGCGCCTGACTCCTCCCGGTAAGCTCCGTTAGGCGCATCGGGGCTCTTCGAAATCTGCTGGCGAGAGTACAAACGCAGCCTTATCCAATGGGCTGTGGTGCTCTAACAAGTAGCCTAATGTTGTCGTTCATCATGTCTTTACAATTGATTACAGAATTCCTAATGCGAGCGACGCAGACTCTGGCGCCTTGCCGGGATCAGCATTGGTTCTTCCTGGCCGGCTGCGGTTGAAGTTGATAATTCTTCTGCCTCAAGGCTGAGCTACCGTGCGCTGTTTGTTGCGGAGCGTTCGGCTAACAATGATTAGAACCGCATTCTTGCAGAATAAATATCGAAGCCAGCAATCGGATCGAAATATATTTTAGGCTCTTCGTAGAATTGTGTAAAACCCCCGCGCCAGATGGCAAAATGACCTTCC
>DAOQGS010000670.1:0-2183 GCA_035338675.1 Cellvibrionaceae bacterium | reverse complement strand
GTGGTCGCTTTGACGCTATGGAGATGGAAGGCTGGGGCGATTGAGCCTGCACAACCCAATAACCACTTTTAACTACACCATCATTGGACACTTGTTATGACTACCGACGTAATCGACGAAAAAGCCCCCTTGCTCGCTCACCCCTTTGTAAAACAAGTGGTCACCCAACTGCGGGCCATGGACAGCTACGGCACCTACGACACCTGGACCGACTGCCGCGTCCTCGACCCCTTAATCCTCACCAAAGAGCGCCGCCGGGAAATCCCCGTAGTAGGAGACCCAGACGACACCACCATCTCCCGGGTAAAAGCCTTTTACAACGCCATCTCCTGCCGCGTAGAGGCCGAATCAGGCCTCATGGCCGTGCCCATGATTAACCTCTCCCACGAAGGCTTCGGCCGCGCCATCATCACCGTGGGCAAATTAATTGTGATGGACAAAATCCTGCGGGATGTACACCGCTTTGGTTTTGAGTCTTTAGAAAAACTCATCGACGAAGTAGACAAACTCACCAACAAAGCCGTGGAAACCATCAACGCCCACCGGGAAGTGGCGCAGCTTTAAGGCTCGGTTGGATTTATCGTTTGATTAAATCGCACTTGTTTTGTGGGTGCGAAAATCAGGGCGATATTTTATTTTTTTGAGTGTTAATAAAATCTGTTGATTGAACGCGGGTTTTTTACTTGTAGGTATTCTCTGGCAATGAAAACAGGAAATCGCCTTTGTAGTGGCGGGTAAACGAGAAATTTTTTAAGCGGTGATCCTCATTCTCACGCAAAGCGTGAGAATGAATCAAAGAGAAGAGGCTCGTTTAAGATGTTGTGATTAACCCGAGAATTTATTCTTTAGAAGGACAGATTTAGAAAGTGTTAGTTGTCTCAGAATGAAGTGATATTCGATGTGTCCGCGCATTGGTTGAAAGTAGAAGGGTAGATCTGAGTCAGGGCCAGGTATGCATTCCCACGCGGAGAGTGGGAACGAGAATTTACTTTTTAATCTATCTACCAATATCTACCAAAGTTACGGTGTCAGGCGCCAAGGTAGAACCCTTCTTTTGGCTGAGTGGAGGTGCAATTTTGGGGGTCAATTGGGCGGGATGCCCAATTGAGGAGTGGAGGGCCATGGATGGCCCTTCGCGACGACCCCCGAAATTGTGCCGGAGCGAAGGTAGTTTTGCGCAGCAAAACCCAAAAGCAGGGTGGCTTTTCTTTTGGTTACTTTTCTTTGGCCACGCAAAGAAAAGTGACCCGCCGGAGGCGCGGTACTTACACTGAGAATTGAGTTTTAAAAGAAACGACAGTTATGCATTCCCACGCAGAGCGCGGGAACGAGAAAAGGAAACATCAGCTTGTATGCATTCCCACGCGGAGCGTGGGAACGAGAAGCGCCAGAGCGAAAATTCGAAAAACCCGATTACGAAAAAGCAAAACAAAATTTCCACCCAGCAAAAAGACCACCCCTTATGAACGAAGAAGAACTCAAAGCCTTAAAAAAAGACGTCAGCACTAAAAAGCGCATCGCCACCGATTGGGCCTCACAAATTCACGATCTCGTGGAAGATAGGCTCTTCACCGACTACGGCAATTTAGTGGAACTGGCGCGGCAAACCGCCACAGCCTGCGAACAATGGGCTGAGGCCAAAAACACCCTGGAAGCCGTCGAGGCGACCTGAGTTACTAGCGCGGAGGTACACCATGGCTGAATCAGCTGAAAACGTCATCATAGGCCGCACCCGAGGGGGCGAGCAGTGGATTCCGGAATACGTTACGGAGTTAAACGCCAAAACCTGCATCGGTTGCGGGCGCTGCTACAAGGTGTGCCCTCGGGATGTATTTGAATTAGTGGAGCGGGCAAGCGTTGTTGAAGACGATGACGACTTTTACGACGAGGACGATGAAATGATGGTGATGACCATTAAAAATCCCCTCGATTGCATCGGTTGTGTGTCCTGCTCCCGCGTGTGTCCGAAAAACTGCCACACCCACCAGGCGCTGCCGGGCTAAGCCCCGCTTTAGGCGGGCTCGCCCTTTGCGCCACCGCTTCCTGCGCCCAGGCACCGCAGACGGGTGAGCGGGAAGCGACACAGGCGCGCATGACGGATGGCAAGGCCTTGTTCGAGGAGAAGTGCCGCACCGTCGCCGGAGAAAGGATCTACCGCAAGGTGGAGAACGTCGAGGGACTGC
>DAOQGS010000669.1:0-2187 GCA_035338675.1 Cellvibrionaceae bacterium | reverse complement strand
CCGGCGCGGGTGTATGCGCGGCCCTTAGAACTGTATGAGGGTATGAGCCTGTCCAGCCAGATGCTGGATGACCAGTTGGCGGTGCTGGGCTACCGCGCCAACGATGGGGTGCAGGATGCCGGGCAATTCAACAAACAGAGCAAGGGTAAAAAAGGCGCTGAAAGCAGCTACACCATCTATAGCCGAGGGTTTGAGTTCGCCGATAAAACCGATGCACCCCAGGCGTTTAAGCTGGATATTGTCGGCAATAAGGTCACCGCCCTCACCGATCCCACCGGCAACCCGCTGCCCCTGGTGCGCTTGGAGCCGGAAGAGATCGGCGGCATTTACCCCAGCCAAATGGAAGACCGCCTGCTGGTGAAGATTGACCAAATCCCCAAGTTGCTCGGCGAAGGCTTGATCGCCACGGAGGATAAAGCCTTTATGGAGCACCACGGCGTCTCGCCCATGGCCATAGTGCGCGCCATGTGGGTGAACCTCAGCAGCGGCCAGGTGGTGCAAGGGGGTAGCACCCTCACCCAGCAGCTGGTGAAAAACTTTTACCTGAGCAACGAGCGCTCCCTCAAACGCAAGGCGCGGGAGGCCATCATGGCCCTGCTGCTGGAAAAGCATTACAGCAAAAGCGCGATTTTTGAGACTTATATTAATGAGGTGTATCTAGGCCAGAGCGGCGCACGGGAAATCCACGGCTTTGCCCTGGCCGCCAAACACTATTTTCGCCAACCCTTAAACGAGTTGAACGCAGGCCAAATCGCCTATTTGATCGGCCTGTGCAAAGGCGCCTCCTACTACAACCCCTGGAACCACCCCCAGCGTGCACTCGAGCGGCGCAACGTGATTTTAAATGTAATGGCCAAAGAGGGCCTGCTCAGCCCCGCAGAACTCCAAGCGCAGCTGGATAAACCCCTGGGCGTGCTGCCGCCGACGGACAATAGCCTGCAAACTTTCCCCGCCTTCGTGGAGCTAGTGAAGCGCCAGCTGCAGCAGGAATATAAGATTGAGGACCTGCGCAGCGAGGGGTTAAAAATTTTCACCACCCTGTCCAGCGTGTTGCAGCGCCAGGCCGAAGCGAGCCTAGTAGAGAAAACCCACAGTCTGGAAAAGAAATACAAGCAGGATTTGCAGGCCGCCATGGTGGTAACCAGCGTGGGCACCGCCGAAGTGCTGGCCCTGATTGGCGACCAAGCCCCCCACACCGAGGGCTTTAACCGCGCCCTGGATTCCCGCCGCTCCATCGGCTCCTTGATGAAACCCTTCGTATACCTCACCGCCTTGGAGCGCCCGGAGGAGTACAACCTGGGCACTATTTTGAGCGATACCCCGGTCACCTACACCCTGGATAACGGCCAGGAGTGGTCGCCGAAAAACTCCCACGGCGAGAGCCATGGGGATGTGCCGTTTTATGCCGCCCTCGCCCACTCCTACAACCAGGCCACGGTGCAGCTGGGCATGCAGCTGGGCCTGCCCGCCGTGATCAAGACCCTTAGAGCAGCGGGTTACCACGACGACATAGCCGCCGTGCCCTCCCTCCTGCTCGGCAGTATCGATGCGCCGCCCATTCAAATGGCGGAGCTGTACCACACCCTGGCCGCCGACGGCGTACACGCGCCCCTGCGGGTGGTGCAAGAGGTGATCGACCAGGAGGGCCACCCCCTCAAACGCTACCAACTGGAAATCCAACAGCAATTTAGCCAGGAGGCCATCTTCGCCCTGCACCACGCCATGTACATGGTGTTCCGCGAAGGCACCGCCCGCAGCGTGGCAGGATTATTTGGCAACACCCGCCTGGCGGGCAAAACCGGCACCACTAACGACCAGCGGGACAGCTGGTTTGCAGGCTTTAGCAGCGACTTAATGGCGGTGGTGTGGATGGGCCGCGATGACAACCAACCCACCCCCGTATCCGGCGCCGGCGGAGCGCTGCAAGTGTGGGCTGATTTTATGGCGAAAATTCCCACCAAGGGCCTGGATGAAGAGCCCCCCAGCGGCATGGATTATTACTACATCGACGGCGCCACCGGCCTGCTCAGCGAGCGCGGCTGCCCCGGCGCCCTGTATTTACCCCTGCGGCTGGAACAGGTGCCCAGTGAAATGAGCAGCTGTGGAAGCAGCCTGCTCGATCGCCTACTGCCCTCCAGCGCACCGGCCCCCAACACCCCAGCCGCCCCCGCCAACCCCAATGCCCCC
>DAOQGS010000668.1:0-2188 GCA_035338675.1 Cellvibrionaceae bacterium | reverse complement strand
AGCCTTGGATTTTTTGCCTTTAAATATTTGTTTTACCGCCAGCTCCACATTTTCATAGGCGGTCAGCCAGGGCAGCAGGGAGTGGTTTTGAAATACCACCGCCCGCTCAGGGCCTGGCTCGTTGACTTCTTTACCTTCTAGCACAGCGCCGCCAGCGGTGGCTTTTAAGAGCCCGGCAACAATATTCAGTACAGTGGATTTGCCGCAGCCGGAGTGGCCAATTAAGGAGACAAATTCGCCTTGGCCGATTTTTAAATTAATGTTGTCCAGCGCTTTAAATACACCCTTGGGGGTTTTAAATTCGATGCTGACTTGGGATAACTCTAAAATAGGTTTCATAAAACACTCCACATCTTAATTGGGGGCTAGCGCAGAATCGCTTGTTTATCCCAGGAAAATACTTTTTGCAGCAGCAACATGCCGCGATCTAACAAATAACCGATTACGCCGATGGTGAGTACGGCAACCATAATGCGGCCTAAGGAGTCGGAGCTGCCATTTTGAAATTCATCCCACACGAATTTACCTAAACCGGGGTTTTGCGCCAGCATTTCAGCGGCAATTAACACCATCCAGGCGATGCCGAGGGATAAACGCAGGCCGGTAAAAATCATGGGTACAGCTGAGGGCAATACAATGGAGCGCACATGGCGCAACCAATTTAAGCGCAATACGCGGCTGACGTTGATTAAATCGCTGCTCACCGATGTAACGCCTACAGCGGTATTAATTAAAGTGGGCCACAAGCTGCACAGCATTACGGTCATAGATGAGGTAATAAATGATTTAGGCACTCCGTCTGGGTTGCTGTACACGGCGCTCACCACAATGGTGACCAGCGGCAGCCAGGCCAGCGGTGAAATGGGTTTGAATAATTGAATCAGCGGGTTAATAGCCGCGTATAAATTCGCACTTAAGCCCACGGCAATGCCCAATGGAATGGCGATTAACGAGGCCAGCAAAAAGCCGGTAAACACAGTTTTTAAGCTGGTAAATATCTGCTGAATAAAGGTGGGTTTGCCGCTGTATTGGCGGTGCTCGGCCACATAATTTGGATCTTGGGCGCGGGCTTCGGCAAAGCGTTTTTCCTGCCGCTCGTAAAACGCCGCCCTTGAGGCTTTATCTTCTTTGTATTCCTGATAAAGCCCTTGCACTTGATTAAATACAATGGCGGGGCCGGGAAATTGCCCCAGGGATGTTTGAACTTTGCTGGAGCCAAATTCCCACAAGAGTAGAAAAATGGCAAACCCAACCAGGGGCAGCGCGATGGATTTGACGCATTGTTTTAATAATGCGCTGACAAAAAAAGAATTAGGGGCGGAAATCAGATTGGCAGACATAAGCTGACCCTCATAATGCGGCAAAACAACTCGGCCAGGCCGAAGATAAAAAGCGGTCGATCCGTGTACCGCGAGCAGGGAGAAAAGCGAGTGATGCAGGTGGTTAGGCTTTTTGATTGCCTTTTAAGCCAATGGTGAATTTTTCAAGATATTCGTTCGGCTTGTTGCCATCGAATTCGATACCGTCTAAAGGACTCTTAACTGGAGCTTTCATGAAGGTTTCTTTATCAAGATCGGGGAAGTCAGTAGCCTTCATTTTGCCTTCAGCAATTAATTCTTTTGCAGCGGTTACATAAATATCGGGACGCAAGGCTTTTTTGGCTATTTCCATGTACCAGGCATCGGGTTTTTGCTCAGGAATATGGCCCCAACGACGCATTTGAGTAGTCCACCAGATGGCATCCGAGTAGTAGGGCATGCCGTAATAGCCGCGGAAAAATTTATTAAAATCGGGGATTGGGCGTTTATCGCCTTTTTCAAATTCAAAGGTGCCGGTCATGCTGTTGGCAATCACTTTTTCATCGGCACCTACATACGCAGGGCGGGAAATAATTTTCACCGCTTCTGGGCGGTTGGCATTGTTGTTGGCGTCGAGCCAGGCAGAGGCGCGAATAAGGGCTTTTACGGTACGAATGGTGGTGTTGGGGTTTTTGTCGGCAAAGGCTTTGGTTACGCCAAACACTTTATCCGAGCCGTTGGGCCATAGGTTTTCGCTAGTGACGACCGGTACGCCTAAACCTTTAGTTACCGCCTGTTGGTTCCAGGGTTCACCCACACAGTAACCCGCGGTGGTGCCTGCTTCCATGGTGGGCACCATTTGTGGCGGTGGCACAACAGATAACATTGCC
>DAOQGS010000667.1:0-2191 GCA_035338675.1 Cellvibrionaceae bacterium | reverse complement strand
CTGCATGATTCGGCAACCAATCGATCACCATAATGCAATTACTTTTAATTTGGTTGCTTTGTGTGATCGCGCAGCGCCAACTGCCATTGGCTTCGTCAAGCCAGCGAACGCTTGGTTGGCCGTTGGGCTCCGGTGGCCCGTGAATGGAGAGGGTATTTTGGGCGGCTGGATACAGCTGTAATGTGCGTTGGGGAATAAGTGGTTTTAACGCAATCGCCAATACCGTCAGGAGCGCCAGGATAAACCTGATACTGGTAAAGGATGCGAACATAAAGTCCAATTTATATGTTTAGTCGATGAATTCGCCATCCCTAACACATACTATGGATCGGGTAGGCAAGCTAGGATTGAGTATAGATCATGGATGGTCAGGCGGATTTGGATGGAGCCCGGCGGTTTTTTCACGGCATTTAGGGCTGTTTTTGCCGATGTCGGCAGTTAACGCGCGAACAATAAAATGTGAATAAGGGATAGCCTTGTATGCAGTTATGTGAATAACCTAGCCGCTCGGCTTGAGCCAGGTCGGTTGGGTTTGGGGGCGCAGGAAAATACTTTTGTTGAGTTTTGTTGTGGTAATTATTAATGGCGTTGTTTAGCGATTTATTAACCCGGCACTAATTGCCGCCGGGTTAATACAATGGCAATTATTAAGGGCAGCCTTTTAGCGGATATTGTGACATGTTAAAGCGAATTCACCACGCGGCTATTATTTGTTCCAATTACGCGGTGTCCAAACGGTTTTATAGCGAGTGTTTGGGGCTGGTAATAATAGCGGAGCATTATCGTGCCGAGCGGGATTCCTATAAATTGGATTTGGCCCTGCCCGATGGCGGCCAGATTGAATTGTTTTCGTTTCCCGCACCACCTGCGCGGCCTTCGTTTCCAGAGGCCTGTGGTTTGCGCCATTTGGCTTTTGCCGTGGAGGATTTAGATGCCTGTGTCAGGAGCCTTATGGCAAAGGGAATTGCCCTACAGGCGATTCGTGTAGATGAATATACCGGGCAGCGGTTTGTATTTTTTACTGATCCAGATGGTTTGCCCCTTGAATTGTATGAGTGCACAGGGGGTTAACCCGCCGATTTTTGCCCCGTTATGTATCCGCCACGCCCGTCATAATTTTGCAATGGAATCCACCTAGGCTGAGCCAAATTAGGTTGTTAGGTGTTGGCTATGTTGGATATTGAGCGGGCAGTAGCGGGGCGGTTTCCTAATTTTTACAATAAACCGCTGTTGCGCAAGCCTGCGCTGCGGTTATTAAAAGCGCTATTGCGGCAGGATGCTGTGAATGAATTTATGCGCAAGCATCAGGCCTTGGACGGCGGTGAATTTATTGATGCTATTTTCGATTATTTTGATTTCTCCTACAGCGTCAGCCAGCGCGACCGCGCCAATATCCCCGCCGAAGGCCGAGTGGTAATTGTCGCCAACCATCCGATAGGGTCATTAGACGGCCTAGCCCTCATTAAATTGGTCACAGAAATTCGCCCGGATGTAAAAATCCTTGCCAATCAAATGCTGAGTTTTTTCACACCTTTGAAACGCTTTTTAATTTCAGTGGATAATTTTGCCGCCGTGCCTCAGGCGCGCAAGGGTATTAAGGCTATTTTGCAGGCCTTAAGTGAGGAGCAGGCGGTGATTATTTTTCCCGCCGGTGAGGTCTCCCGCGCCCAGCCCACCGGTGTAAAAGACGGCCAATGGAAGCCGGGTTTTTTACATGTGGCCAGGCGCGCCAATGCGCCGGTATTGCCCATATTTATTAAGGCAAAAAACTCCTGGTATTTTTATGGCGCCAGTTGGTTATTTAAACCCTTGAGCACCCTATTATTGGCTCAGGAGATGTTTAATAAACAATCCAAAACCATTCATTTTCATGTGGGCGAAGCCATTAACCCAGAGCAGCTGCAGTCCGATCAATTAACCGATCGCACCCTGGTTAAACGCCTGCGTAAACATTTGTACAAAATCGGCAAGGGCAAAGCCTCCCAATTTATTACCCAAAAAACCATCGCCCACCCGGAGCCGCGGGAATTATTAATTAAAGAGCTAGCGGAGGCGGAGCGGCTGGGTGCCACCAGCGATGGCCATGAAATATATCTGGCGGATTACCACCCCGGCTCTGCCCTAATGCGCGAGTTGGGGCGCCAGCGGGAAATTGCCTTTCGAAAAGTAGGCGAGGGCACGGGCGCTAAAC
>DAOQGS010000666.1:0-2195 GCA_035338675.1 Cellvibrionaceae bacterium | reverse complement strand
GATGCCGCACTCGGCGGTGCAAACCGCCGCGAGCTGCGCAAAAACAAGAAAATCCGCGTATTTTCGCCTGTTTTTGGCCGCCGGGTTAATAGTAACCGGCATTTTCCCTGCGCGGGTGGACATTATTTAATCGGCGCTATAAATATCTGCTCGACATAATGTAGCTCGGAATTTTAGTGTTCTTGGCCTATCGTGACAGGGCTGTAAAATTGGCGATATTTAATGGGTCTTATTGAGTGCTAACTAATGCTGTTGGATAGTAAAAAAGCGGATGTCTTTCTTGAGCAATATAAATTGGCACTTGCTGTTGCCAACGGCAATAAGGCTCCTACAAATCGGCGTGAATTTGTGCAGGCACGAGAATCGCTGTATGAACTGCCAAAAACTAAGCAGGCAGCACTGCGCAAAAAAATCAGCCCCGCGTTTTTGGCGTGTATAAACAGCGCTTTATTTGGCCACTATATTTACTGCCGAAAATATAAAAATGGTTATATTTTTCACAGTTTAGATGACGGACGCTTCTACAGAGCTGTCGCCTTGACGAGCCCAATTGAAACCCTCTTCGACAACTACTGGCTGACTAAAACTGCGTTGGTGCCTTTTGATGGGCAAATAGTGTGTGATGGTTTATTCGCAGGCGGCGGGTTAGTTGGCAAAAATAGGATAGGGGAATTGCGCGACTGATACAGGAGCGAAAAACGGCTCGGCAATATAGTAACCGGGCGGCTTATTATGCCGGGTGAATAAGTGCGGCAAGGATGCCGCACCAAAGGCGCAAGCCGCCGCGAGCTCCGCTAAAACCAGAAAATCCACGCATTTTTGCTAGTGTCAGCGGAGCGAAGGCAAAATAGATCAGGACGATCTATTTTGCCGCCGGGTTAAAAGTAACCCAAATGCCCGAGCCGAATTTAGGTGCGCCGCTCAATCGCCGCCGATTGGGAAACAGGCCGAGCCTGTTTCTTCCGTGGTTTTGCTGCATGGCAATATACGGCGTGTAAATTTCCCCATACCCGCTCAGCCATAACTGCTAAACACAGCAGAATAAATTCGAAATCGCTCACATTTCACCACCGCCCTTCGCCCTCTATGCAATCCGAGAGGCCCTCATTCCGGCCATTTAAATTATTGTTTTATATGTTTTTATTACAGTATTGGGCCGCTGGAGTGAGGGCAGAGCAACTTTTGGAGTGTGATGCTCATAACTAAAATTAACATTTTAGTCTTACAATAAAACCAATGGTTGGGATTGAGAGCTATTACCCAGAATTTCCTTTAGCACTTGGTAAAGTGATGAGCAGTTGAATTTGGCGATGGAGGCTAAGTGGTGGCTATTACGGATACAGGTAGAGGGTGGGCCTAGGCTTGGGCCGCATCTGCCGCGTTTAATAATAAATCCACAGCCAGTTCAGCGTGATAAATCACTTATAAGGTGCTTGTATGAAGACTCACGTATTATTTAAAAAACATTTGAGCTTGGCTATTTTAGCCAGCCTTGTGATGAGTGGATGCGGCGGTGGTTACGTGGATTCGTCCAGTAGCAGCTCGTCCAGCTCATCTAGTTCCTCCAGTTCCAGTTCCTCTTCCAGCTCATCTTCTTCGAGTTCGAGTAGCTCATCCAGCAGCAGCTCATCAACCGGCGGCACTGTGCATGCAACTTGCCCGAGCACGAATGCGGCTGCCTTCCAAAATTTTGCCGTTGTAGTACCCGGCAAAATTGAGGCGGAAGATTTTGACCCAGCAGGCTATATGGATTCCTCCGAAACCAACGAAGGCGGCGCGTACCGCACTGATACCGGCGTGGATATTAAATCTATTTCCGGCGGCAATGCGGTGGGTTGGATCACTAATGGAGAATACCTTGAGTATTCCGTGTATGTGCAAAATGCTGGCACCTACGATATTTATGTACGCTCCGGTGCAGTGGGCGAAGGCAGAACTTTAAAAATTACCCAGTGCGATCAAACCCTCGTGCAGGAATTTAAAGTGCCTAATGTTGCCGACTGGGGCCAATTTAAAACTTGGAAAGCGGGCAGCGTACGCTTGACGGCCGGAATCCAAAAAATTCGTATCACCGCAGGCGCTACGGATTATTTAGATTTGGATTGGATTCACATCGGTCCTTACTCCGGCACCATCGATCCACCGGATACAGTTTCTACTTCAAGTTCAAGCTCATCCAGCAGCAGCTCAACGTC
>DAOQGS010000665.1:0-2196 GCA_035338675.1 Cellvibrionaceae bacterium | reverse complement strand
CTCTCCTCGAACCTGCCGATGCGCATGTACGGCGATGTGGAGCGCTTTTCCCAGGTAGTGAATATTCTGCTCAATGTCATTATCAACCAAAGTGAAGGCTGCCAAATTTTATTGGAAGCAGAATTTACCCGCGATCAAGAGCAGGAGGGCGAATTGCATTTAACCCTGTCGCGGCAAACCCTCGCCGCGAAAAAATTATTTTTCCAAGACTTAACCGACGAATCCATCCAATTAAATTTAGACCTAGCCCTTGCCAAAGGCTTAGCAGACGCCCTCGGCGGCAATTTGGATTTAGCCGAAGGCGGCAATGCAGGTGAAGGTGTACAACTGCGTTTTCGCCTGCGCATGACCATGGCGGAACACGAAGCCCAGATGGTCTTTCAGCGCCCGCAATTTCGCGGTAAACGCATTTTATTGCAGCACCCCAACCCGCGCCTGCTGGATATTAAACGCCACGAATTAGATGCCATGGGTTTTGTGGTATTTACCGAAACCCAATTAAAAAAGGCCTTTAATAAGCTGGAGGAATCCATCGGGCAGGGCCAGGCCCTAGACGCCATAGTCTATTATTTAGAGGCCGATGACACGGACACCATTGAATTTGCCGAAGCCATTTTGGCCCGTTCCGACCTTAAATTTATTAAACAACTGGCATTAATCTCCGCCAGCAGCCTCAACAGCCCCGCCATCGCCGCATTGCGCAATGCCGCTAACTTCCACACGATTGTACGCCCAGCGGGTATTTTTGAATTGGAAATACACCTGCAGCCGCTCATCAGTAAAATCGCCCAGGGCGATGTGGCGTTTATCACCCCAGAAGTACTGCTGTACAACCCGGACAAAAAAAATCTCGCCAGCAAACAATGGTTAAATCAATTCGCTGTGGTGACCGAAGTCAATACGCTGGATGCATTGTTTGAAACCATCCAGGCCCAGCCACCGGTTATTATCGCCTGCGTAGTGGATCAGCTGGGCATGTCCGAGCAGATGTTATTGCAGCTGCGCAGCTTTGAGCGCGACCGCCAGCAGGAATTTTTCACCCCTGTCATTGGCATAGGCTCCGCCGAGCAGGCCTATAGCGCCTACCAAATGGGCGTGGACCATTTTTTAAATAAAGACGATAGCGGCCATACCCAAGTACATGAATTAATTTACTGGCGGGATGTATTTATAGCGCAGCAGCATTAACCCCGCGCACAGGTGTAAATAGCTCAGCCACACAGCCTGCGCTTACGCATTTATTAACTCGGCATAAAAACCGCCGAGTTAATAAAATGCTCAGGGAGTGTTAAAGCCGCACGGCACAGATACGGCGTTTAGCCTATCCTCACGTCCTACACCACCGAGATTTCGCTATGGTTCAGCCGCCCAACAATAATAATGATGCTACCCGTTTAAACACGGAGCAGCCTGCGCCTAATAACGACGCCACCCGCGTGACCCATCTGGACGCCACCGAGCTTAGCAGCCATGACGCCACGCGGGTCACTCAACCTAACGACGCCCGCACGCGTCTCAATACCACTGGCAACAGCAACCTCAATACCGACAACGCCGCTACTGTGGTGGCCAATACCACTTCACAAAAACCCACCCTCTCCGGCACCCAGTCGTCCACTCGCACCAACACCTACGGCTACGGCTTGGGCCATCGGGTGGCGCCCACCCCAGGCGCCCGTGTACTGCGGGATCGCTTTGAATTAATTGAACCGCCCTTAGGCTCCGGCGGTATGGGTGACGTATTTTTAGCCCGCGACTTAGTGCGGGAGGAAATGCAGGACTCCTCCCCCTTAATTGCGCTAAAACTTTTAAACGAAACCTGCCGCTCCTTACCCGGTGCCCTGCAGGCCCTGCAGCGTGAAGCGAAAAAAGCGCAAACCCTGTCGCACCCGAATATTGTGACCGTATTTGACTTCGACCGAGATGGCGAAGACGCGTTTATCACCATGGAGTATTTAAAAGGTGAGTCCCTAAAAGATTATTTGCGCAAACAACAAAAATTATCCTTAAAAGAAGGCCACGCCATCCTTGAAAAAATTGCCCGTGGCCTTGCCTATGCGCATCAAGAGGGATTTGTTCACGCCGATATAAAACCGGCCAATATTTATATTACCGACACCCAGATGGTAAAAATATTGGACTTAGGTATCGCCCACGCCTTTACCGAAGCGAAAAAAGACGCCCCCAGCGCCGCCG
>DAOQGS010000664.1:0-2203 GCA_035338675.1 Cellvibrionaceae bacterium | reverse complement strand
AATGGCGCCTGCTTAAATTGTCATGGTGATAAAGGGTTGGGCGGATTGGATTTGGTATTTGCAGTTACGCCCATGGCGAGGATTGCCCGAATGAGTTCGTATTAAGTTACGACGAGGTAATGGCCTCTGTAATGCGCATGTCCCTGCGCGGGGGCAGTGGCACACCTAAGCTTTGCACGCAAACAATACCCAGCAGCGGCTGCGCTGCAAATGTTGCGCTCTATTTAAAATCGCTAGGCTGGAAGCGCATTCGCCAATAACTCCATCTCCACCCAGCTAGGTTCAAGGACGAACTTATGCTAAATGCAAATACTCACTAGCGCGCCAATTTGCCCGTTTACTTTATTTCGCCCTCTTCACTTTCATTCCTAGCAGCTTGTTTGATCACAAAGATTCAGCGCGCGCTCTTTTGAGTAGGCCTAGATTCACCACAGGCCTTTTTCTTCAAAAGTGAAACCACACTCACTAGTTATTCTCTTACCCAATACCCAGCAAAATAAAGCAAAACCCGCCCAGCTCAGTTACACTCCCTGCCTCGTCACCCATTTTAGTGTTAAGGACCCCCCATGCCTAAACTCAGCCAAACCCCAGGCAGCCTGCCGCTGTTTATTGCGGCGTTTTTAAACGCGTTTGTGGATTTGGGGCACAAGATAATTGTGCAAAACACCGTGTTTAAATTACACGATGGCCCCCAGCAGGTGGCATTGACCGCTCTGGTCAATGCCATGATGCTGATCCCCTTTATTGTGCTGTTAAGCCCATCGGGGTTTTTATCTGATCAGTACCGTAAAACCCGCGTGATGCAGGTGGCCGCCTGGGTAGCCGTGGGCCTCACTCTATTAATTACGCTGTTTTATTATTTAGGCTGGTTCTGGCCCGCCTTTAGTATGACCCTGCTGCTCGCCGCCCAGGCCACTATTTATTCGCCCGCTAAATACGGCTATTTAAAAGAATTATTCGGCAAAGAGCGTTTGGGCCAGGCCAATGGGGTTATGTCGGCGGTGTCCATGATCGCCATTTTAGGCGGTATATTTGCCTATTCCATCGCTTTTGAAATTCTCTTTCCCAAAGGCGCTACCACCGAGGCCGAAGTATTGCGCGCCATTGCGCCGGTGGGCTGGCTGTTAGTATTAAATTCATTAATTGAAGTGGCCATGTTGTACCGTTTACCGGCTCAAGCACCAGTAGTAAAAACCGAATCCTTCGCCTTTGGGCGCTTTTTTTCCGGTCAATCCTTTAAGGATGATTTAGCACCGTTAAAACACAGCCGCAGTATTCGGCTCGCTATTATCGGCTTAGCCACTTTTTGGGGGGTCGGCCAAGTCATGCTGGCGGCCTTCCCCGCCTTTGTAAAAGAAGAATTAGGCCTGGAGAACACCATCGCCGTGCAGGGTATTTTAGCCTGCACGGGCATCGGCATTGCGCTGGGCTCTTACGTGGCCGGGCGCGTATCGAAAAATTATATCGACACCGGCCTGTTGCCCATGGGTGCCTTAGGCATAGCCATAGGCCTTGGCGTGCTGACGTTTTTACACAGTTTTAGCGCATTTACCCTGGTATTTTTATTGGTGGGTTTTTGCGGCGGCCTGTTTACTGTGCCTCTTAATGCGCTCATTCAATTTAATGCCAAAAGCGAGGAATTAGGCCGTACCCTGGCCGCCAATAACTGGGTGCAAAATGTGGTGATGCTGAGTTTTTTAGGCCTCACTTTTTTGTTTAGCCTGTGGAATTTAAGCAGTAAAACCCTGCTGCAATTAATTGCCTGGGTGGCCTTAATCGGCTGTTGTTACACCGTGTGGCAATTGCCGCAGAGTTTTATGCGCGCTGCGCTAGGCTATATTTTAACCCGCCGCTATAAAATCACCGTGCAAGGCATTAAAAATATCCCGCCCCAGGGGGGCGTATTAATGCTGGGCAACCATGTCAGCTGGATCGACTGGGGTATTTTGCAATTGGCAAGCCCTCGCCCCGTGCGTTTTGTGATGATTCGCAGCATTTATTCGCGTTGGTTTTTAAAATGGTTTTTTGATTTATTCGGCTGTATTCCCATAGAACCTGGCGCCCGCAGCCGCAAGGCGCTGGACGATGTAGCAACGGCTTTAAATAACGGCGAAGTAGTCTGTTTATTTCCAGAAGGCTCCATTAGCCGCACCGGCCATTTAGGGGAATTTCGCAAGGGGTTTGAGCGGGCCTGCAGCCAGGT
>DAOQGS010000663.1:0-2204 GCA_035338675.1 Cellvibrionaceae bacterium | reverse complement strand
GCGCCGATGTGGTAGACCCCCGCAGTGGCAGGCCGGTTGAAGCGACGATTGCTTTTTCAATTAAATACCACAGCAAAAGTGCTGATACAGCGCAGAAAGTGGCCGGTGAAATTACCAGTTTATTTTTAAATGAAAACCTAAAAAATCGTAAAGAGATGGCAAGCTTAACCGAGGAGTTTTTGGGCAAAAGCCTAGAAGAGGAGCGGGATAAACTAAAGGCTCTGGAAGCTAGGCTGGCGCAATTTAAACAAGAGCACGCCAAAGAACTGCCTGAATTCAATCAGTTTACGATTTCAACACTAGAGCGCACCGAAACTGAGTTGCGCGAGCGTACGGCGCGTTTAGATTCCCTGCAGGAGCGCAGAATTTATTTAAAAGGCGAGCTGGCGCGTTTGGGGGCTAGCCGTATTGTGACGGGTGGTGATTTGAACGGTTTAACACCGGAAGATAGACTGCGTTATTTGTATAATCTGTCTTTGCAGCTTAAAACCCAATATGGCGCCAATCATCCGGACGTGATTCGCACCAATAATGCGATTAATGAATTATTGGCAAGCGGCGCACAGTTGCGGGATAAAAGTTTTTTAAAAGATATAAAACAGCGCCGCGAGCAGGAGCTTAAACTGCTGGAGAGCAAATATTCCCCTAGTCATCCCGACGTAGCGAAGCTGCGCCAGCAAATTGAGCAGCTGGGCAAGCTGGAAACTACTGCAGTATCCAGTAATTTCGAGAGTTCTAACAATCCGGATTATATTCAGTTGGCGGCGCAGCTGCAGGCAATCGAACAGAATCTTATCTCGGAGCAGGCTATTATCGGCGGGCTGCAGGAAAAAATTCAAACCCTGCAGGCGTCTTTGAGCCAGTCGCCTAAAGTGGAGCAGGATTATCGAGCACTTATGCGCGAATTAGAAAATGCCAACCGCAATTTCTTGGAATACCAGGCCAAACAGACGCAAGCTAAGTTGGCTACCCAGCTGGAACAGGAGCAAAAAGGCGAGCGCTTTACTCTAATTGAACCGCCCATGCGACCTGAAGAGCCCGTGAGCCCCAACCGGCCTTTATTATTAGTACTAGCCTTTGTTCTAAGCGCCGCCGCCGCTATAGGCTGTGTGCTCGGCTTAGAAAAAATAGACGGTACTATTCGCTCGGAGGGCGCTTTGGTGCGTTTAAGTGGAATAGCGCCCTTGGTAGTAATCCCCCATATGGCGGCGCATCAAATTGAGAAGCGTGCGTTGTTGTCTTGGCAACCGGTCGCTGTCTCCGCAGGTATTATTCTGGTGGTTTTTACCCTGGTACATTTTTTATATAAGCCACTGGATGTGGTGTATTACATTCTAATCCGAAAATTTTTAGGTTAGTGACTTTTATGCTTCAAGCCAATCACCATTTTGATCTGTTAGCAGCGCAAATTTTTGCTAAATTGCAGGAACATCAATGGCGCACCTTTGGCGTGACCAGCGCCCGTGATGGCGAAGGCAAATCAACCGTCGCCCACCGACTTGCGCTAAGTATGGCCAGGGAGCGCAAGCATACAGTGATGTTGGTTGACCTCAATGTATTTAATCCGCAGGTACACAATCTTTTTAAGCGTAAAAATGACATGCACTTAGGTAAAGTGCTCAGCGGTGCTGTGGAGTTTGGCGAGGTAATTCAGGGGACGGATGTTGAGCGGTTAAAAATTGTTGCCAATAGTCAATCGGGCATGGCGGGTGCCGATTTAATGAGTTCGTTTACCTTTGAGCGTTTAATTGCCGAAATTAGCCAGCGCTATGCTGATCGTATCTGTATTTTTGATATGCCATCTTATTTAGAATCCAATGCGGCACTTACGGTAACACCATTTTTAGATAGTTTGCTTTTGGTTGTGCGCGATGGTGTCACGCAGACAAAAGACCTGCAGGCAGTGTCCCGTTTAATGGGGGAGCGCAAGATATTAGGCTTGGTTTTAAATGATGTAGCGTCTTAATGGCGCGGTTTTTGATTCGATTGATCAAGCCTTATAAGGCAGTACAAATACCTTAAACAAAAAAGCCAGCGAAAGCTGGCTTTTTTACGTCACAAGGGCGTGCCTGGCTAACGACTTATTGCAACAAGCTGCTAGGGAACCTCTGAAAAATTACCTCACTCGCCCTAGCGTCGTTGAATTTGGCAAAAAAATGCTCATTTACTGCGTGTAAACTCGGCAATTGCTCCTGCATTGCTCT
>DAOQGS010000662.1:0-2206 GCA_035338675.1 Cellvibrionaceae bacterium | reverse complement strand
GCCAAATTCGCCTAGCTAGTGCTTCGCCGCCTACATTTTTCAGAGGTTCCTTAACTCTAAATTAATGCAGCAAGAAGAAAATCAGCGTGGCAAATAATAAAACCACTGCCAAAGTGCCCACCAATAAAAACATGCGCCCCTGCCGAGAGTCGTCGGATTCGGCAGCGACACTCGGCCGAATGACTTGGGGCGCGGCCCGCTGGCGCATGGCCGCCGCCATGGGGGCGCCCACCGGAGTCTGTTCTGGGCGTAAATAGGTGGGGTTTTCCTCTGCTGCGCTTGGCGAGCGCAACTGGGTTTTATCGGTTTCTTCTTCCGGGCCGACGATTCGAAAACGCAAATTATCAAAACTTAATACATCGCCATTTTTTAACATCACGCGGCGAACTTTTACGTCGTTTACAAACGTGCCATTGCTGGAGCCTAAGTCTTCTAATTCCAAGCCTTGCGGGGTTAGGGTTAATACAGCATGGCGCCTAGATAAGTGGGCGAAGTTCAAGCGTACGTCGCATTCTTTTGCGCGCCCCAGCACCATCTTGCCGTTGATCTCCACCACATTGGGCTCTAAGGCCGTGCTCATGGGCTGTAGATACCAGGCGGAGCGGGCTACCGCGACAACTTGTGTGACATCGGCATCGGGTGCCGCAGCGGGTTGCAGGTTGGCTTTGCGCGCAAGCTTAGGGTCCACCACCGCAATTAACGCGCCCCCCAGCTCCAGCGTATCGCCATGGCCAATTAGGGTCGGCGCATTTATAAGCGTGCCGTTCACCGCGGTATGAGCAGCGATTGGGGTCAGTTGGGCTTGATCGTTATCAATCAACAACTGGGCGTGCTGCGGCAGTACACCGGGCAGGTCGATAACGCAGTTGCACTGTGCCGATGAACCTACATGGTATGTAGATTCCACTAACCACATGGGTGGTTTGGCAAAATTAAGAAATTGCAATTGCAGCATGTCGACAGGGTCCAGAAGTGGGGAATTCGCAGGAAGTATACGGATTGTGTGTTTATCCGGGGAGCGACTTTATACCAAACAGGACTCAGCACAGCAAAATATCCCGCACACTCATCAGTAGTGCGCCCGTTAAGCAAGCGAAAGCCCCACTGCCGCATCAAAACCCGCAGCCCTGCACATTCCAACTGCTAAGCTTTTGTGCAATCAAGACAATTAGGTGTTTTTAGGTTAGTCTCGCCCCTTAAGCTTTAGGAACCGTTTTGTTTCATGTCTGACGCCTTTTACAGCAGTGCCACCGATGTTGGTTTGTTCCGCGATAATAATGAAGATGCCATAGTTTGTGATGGACAGCTGAACTTGTTTCTCGTCGCCGATGGCATGGGGGGGCATGAAGCCGGTGAGGTGGCCAGCGCTATAGCCGGGGATATAGTGGCCAAGGCAATCGCCAAGGGCGAAGACTTAAGTGAAGCCATTCAACAATCCCACCGCGCCATACTGCACGCAGCGGAAATAGGCCAGGGCCACAAGGGCATGGGCTCCACCATTGTGGCCTTGTTGAGCCAGGGCAATCAGTATCAAATCGCCTGGGTGGGCGATAGCCGCGCCTACCTTTGGCGCAATCAGCCGGAGGGTAAAAGCCTGCAGCAACTCACGGTGGATCACTCCTATGTGCAGATGCTCTATCAACACGGCGCTATTACCGCCGCCGAAATGGCCCGTCACCCGGAAAAAAACATCATTACCCAGTGCTTGGGCTCCACCGATTTAGCGCGGGTAGATGTAGATGAAGTCTGGGGGCACTGGCAGAAGAATGATTGGATTTTACTGTGTAGCGATGGCCTCACCGATGCGGTAAACGACCAGATGCTGTGCGATGTGTTAAGCCTGCACCAAGAGCCCCAAGCGGCGGTGGATGCCCTGGTAAAAACCGCTTTGAACCAGGGCGGCCGGGACAACATATCGGTGGTGCTAGTGGCCAAGCCGCCCGGCAATTGGAAGCAATGGCTGCCCGGTCGCTTTAACCGGGCCAAAATTCAAGGGTTTTTTAAACGCTGGCGGAGCCGCTCAGCCGATGTAGCGCACTAGCGCTTCACCGCCCCGCCGTTAAACCTAAAAACCACAGTTGAACTCTACTACGGCCGCCTAATACTTGAACCTGCGCGCTTTTTTCTAAAAATTGGACTCACCGTAGTGTCGACTACTGCTTTCGCCCAATTTTTAGAAAAAAGCGCGCATATTCAGCGCCTTAGT
>DAOQGS010000661.1:0-2221 GCA_035338675.1 Cellvibrionaceae bacterium | reverse complement strand
GTGCGGTTATAGGCGCGCCCATTGGCATCTTTAACTGCATGGGCAAGTTGTTGCTCTATGAAATCCACGCGGTACTTTAAAACCTCATCAAGCAAGGTGCGGGCGGTGGCTCTAAAGCCGTGGGGCGTCACTTGTTCGCGGCTGTAACCCAGGGTGCGCAGGGCAGCGAGCACGGCGGCTTCCGACATAGGGCGGCCGCCTCTGCGGGCGCTGGGGAACACATAGCGGCCCTGGCCGGTTAATGGCTGCAGGTTTTTTAAAATGGTAATTGCTTGACTGCAGAGGGGCACAATATGCGGCAGGCGCATTTTCATTTTTTCCGCTGGAATTTCCCAATAGGCCGCCTCCCAATTAATTTCGGCCCATTCCATATGGCGTATCTCGCCGGGGCGCTGAAATAACATGGGGGTGAGTTTTAAAGCGGCGGTGACTTCGGGTGTGCCGTTGTAACTATCTATGGCGGCAAGCAGTGGCGCTAGTTCTTCAGGCTTAGTAATGGCGGCGCGGTGGGTGACTTTAGGGGCAACAAGGGCGCCGTTTAAGTCTTGGCAGATGTCGCGCTCGGCCCGGCCGGTGGCTATGGCGTAGCGGATAACCTGGCTGGCAACACGTTTGGCGCGGCTGGCGGTTTCGTGCAGGCCTTCGGCTTCTATTTTGCGCAGTGCAGTAAGCAGTTGAACGGGGGTAATTTCAGCGACGCAAATGCCCCCAATGTAGGGGCACAATTTTTTATCCAGTAGCCACTTTATCTTTGCCAGGGTTACGGGCGCTGCGCCTTCCTGTTCGCGCTTGGTAAGCAGCTCTTGGCCAATGGTGGCAAAGGTGTTTTGGGTGGCGGCTTGGCGGGCGAGTTTGTCGTGTTTTTTGGTTTGGCTTGGATCTTGGCCTTCGGCGAGGCCTTCTTTAGCGGCGCGGTATTTGATGCGGGCGCTGGCCAGGGTAACGGCGGGGTACACCCCCAAGGCGAGGCGCTTTTCTTTGCCGCCTAAACGGTACTTTAGCCGCCAGTACTTGGAGCCATTGGGCATAACCTCTAGGTACATGCCGCCGCCGTCGGCTAAGCGGTAGGATTTTTCCTTAGGCTTCGCCAGCTTGACGGCCTTTTCGGTGAGCTTATCTCTGCCTGCCATTTGTGCCCCCAACCTTGCGTTCCTGTGCCCCCAATTATGCCCCCAGAAGTTCTGGCTTTCAATGGATTGGGTTGGACGTCGTTGGAGCTTGAAGCGCTTCAAACCCAGTATTTACGCGGGTTTGAAGGCTGTATTGGATGTTGCAGGATTTTAAAATGGTGCCCAAGGCCGGACTCGAACCGGCACAGCTATTGCCACTACCACCTCAAGGTAGCGTGTCTACCAATTCCACCACTTGGGCTAAATTACTTGTTCTCCAGTGCGTCAGCGCCGTCGGCAGGCTTGGCATCAGCGGGTTTTTCTTCAGCTTTGGGAGATTCCAATGCTTCGGGAGCTGCCTCTTTTTTCACTTCTGCCGCTGTGGCAGGAGCAGTTTCGGTGGCAGGTGCTAAAAAGTGATCATCAATCTTGGACTTGTGTTTTGACATAACCGCCAAGCTTGAGCTGGTGATAAAAAACACGGCAACCAGGATGGCGGTCAAGCGAGAAAAGAGGTTGCCGGAGCCGACTGCGCCGAAGATGGTTTGCGATGAGCCGGAGCCAAAAGAGGCTCCCATCTCGGCGCCTTTACCCTGCTGCAGCATGATCAAGCCGATAATGGCCAGCGCTATGACAACATGCAGTACCAGAATAAACGTTTCCATCAATCTCTCTCGTTACACACAATTAACAACCAGTTAACACCTATATGGTCAAGCGCTTTTATTCTGCTGCCTGGCATATGTCTAGAAATTCTTTTGCTATTAGCGACGCCGCACCAACTAAAGCACCGTCTATATCTGGCTGCGCAAAAAGCGCCTTAGCATTGCCAGCTTTTACACTGCCCCCGTACACAATCCGGGTTAGCATACCTACGCTGCCAAGCATGCCGCGAATGTGCGCGTGCACTTCTTGAGCTTGCTCCGGCGCGGCGGTTACGCCTGTGCCGACAGCCCAGAGAGGCTCATAGGCAACGACCGCTCTGGCTAGGCGCTCAACCCCGCAGTGGTCAATGACCGCAGACAGCTGCCGCTCGATCACTTGCAGAGCCTTTCCCGACTGCCGCTCGGCGAGTGACTCACCGACACACACAATGGGTACCAGCATAGAGG
>DAOQGS010000660.1:0-2224 GCA_035338675.1 Cellvibrionaceae bacterium | reverse complement strand
CTGCAGCACTAATGGCTTGGGCGATATCGCGGGCACCGACGGATCCGAAGAGTTTACCTTCATCACCGGCATTAGCCTTGATGGTAACAACCAATTCAGCCAATGCGGCCGCACGGGTTTCAGCTTCTTGCTTGCGCTCAGCAGCTGATTTTTCCAACTCGGCGCGGCGGGCTTCAAAGGCAGCTACGTTAGACGCAGTTGCAGTGATCGCCTTGCCTTTGGGCAATAAATAGTTGCGACCATAGCCAGGTTTTACACTGACCTTGTCGCCAACGGAGCCTAAACGGCCAACTTTTTCTAACAGAATTACGTCCATCTGGCCTACCCCTTATTCGTGGCTGTCAGTGTATGGCATCAAAGCGATGTAACGAGAACGCTTGATGGCGGTAGACAATTGGCGCTGGTATTTAGCCTTAGTGCCAGTGATACGGCTGGGAACGATTTTACCGGTCTCAGATACGTAGGCTTTCAAGGTTTCCAGATCTTTGTAATCGATTTGTTTTACGCCTTCAGCGGTAAAACGGCAAAACTTGCGACGACGGAAAAAACGTGACATGGCAATTACTCCTCGTTATCAGCGTCTGAATCGTCCAAGTCTTCATCGGACTCGTCTTCATCAGCACGTTCAGCTTCAGCGCGGGCTGAGGCTTCTTCTTGGCGGCGTTCGGCGCGGGCTTTACGCTCACGGCTTTCTTTTTCCGCTTTCATGATGGGCGACTCTTCAGTAATCGCTTCATCAGTACGGATAACCAAGTGACGCAAAATAGCGTCGTTGTAACGGAAAGTGGTGGTCAACTCATCCAGCACAGCTTCACCGCACTCAACATTCATCAGAATGTAGTGAGCTTTGTGAATTTTGTTGATGGAATAGGCCAGTTGACGGCGGCCCCAGTCTTCAAAGCGGTGAATAGCACCACCGGTAGTGGTGATAGAGCTTTTATAGCGCTCCACCATCGCGGGGACTTGTTCGCTTTGATCTGGATGTACCAGAAATACAATTTCGTAATGACGCATGATTAGCTCCTTACGGGTTAATAGTCTTCCGCCACGCGGTAAGACAAGGAGAACCACCAGGGTGAAACCACCCGGTGAGATTTGGGGCGCGCATAGTAGGGGATAAGGCACAGGGAAGCAAGGCAAATTTGCTGCCGCCGTTGGCATAAGCGGCAACTCATTAGTGCTCCAGCCGATAAGGTGGCCGACAAAGAAGAGAAATAAGGATAGAAATAGAGTTATCAGCAAAGGCTGGCAACAATAAATGAGCGTTCATTTAAGCCGCTAGGCACACAATAAAAAACCCTAGTAAAACGCGCTTTACTCGGGGCTTAGCCGCATCAAAAAGCACCCTGAGCGCCGCCTTTACCGGGGAATTTCTCGCACCAAGCGCACACCCAATAAATCAGTGCGGACAGAACTCATATGGTCCCCATAGGCAAAGTTAACCGCCCAGGCGCGCGCGGGTGTAAACGTATTGGGCGAATTAGTCCAATACCCTGAGGGCTGGGTTTCGGGAAACAGGCTGGTATCTAGGGCCGGTTGAGCGCAGGCGTAATCAACAATTGATCCCAACTCATTTTTATTGGGTATGCGCCAATCGCTAAAACCGGCAAAGTTTTTTAATTTGGCCGCCTGCTCAAGGGCCTGCTCCCAGGAAAACACCGTTACGGCTCCGACAGGTAAAACGCAGGTTGAGTTTTGCCACTCGTAGCCCATGGGGCAGCGCTGCCACATGAGGCCGGTGGTTAGATCCACCACTACACCCTTGGATTCAATGACGAACTTGCTGCGGTCGTAGCTGGGTTTTAACAGCGAATTACACTCTGCCCAAGCAGCACACCCCCAAGCCAGCGCCACCCAGCCCAGTATATAACGCACTTTTTTTACGCTCACGGCTGACCTCCTCTTACCAAACGCACAAACGACGCATCGCTTTTACCCGTTGAGCTCACGCTGCCATCACTAAAATATACATACCAGGCGCGGGAGGGTTCTGCCGCGTAGGTTTGGGAGGTGAAAAAGCGCGGCTTGATCGTATCGGCAAAATAATTTTTATCAAAAGCGGGAATTTCACTGGATATAACCGCAATAGAAACCAATTCACGGATGCTGGGCAAACGCCAATCTGCGTAACCACATAATCCTTGCCGATTAACCCAATCCACATAAGCCTGAGTTTCGCAGGGTTCCACTTGCGTGCATTGCCCAGGTGTCAAATGATAGGTAA
>DAOQGS010000659.1:0-2228 GCA_035338675.1 Cellvibrionaceae bacterium | reverse complement strand
TGGCTGTTGCCCGCCACTAGCGCATCCCAACATACCCAGAGGGCTTCTTCGGCATTTTTAACATGTACTAAGCGCAGTTTAGAAAGATCAAAACCGTAGTCCACTAACATCTCCCGGTGTACGCCCTTGGGTGCAATCCAGGTAAACCAACGGTCGGTACAGGTGCGGCTTAAATGGGCCAGCATGGGTAAAATTAATGCCAGGGATTCTTCATCACCCGGTAAAACAACTTCAGTAATGCCGATATTAGACTGAGTTTTTGCTGCTGTTTGTGTTGCCATAAATCACCCCCTACGAATTACGCCGACGCTCAACCCTTCGATGGAGAAATTGCGATCCCTTAAATCAACTTGAATAACATTAAATTCTGGATTCTCTGGCCACAGCTCAACTACCGAGCGGTTGCGCTCCCGCCGAAACCGCTTAACGGTAACTTCATCTTCAATACGGGCAACGATGATGTCGTTATTGTGCACTTGGTTGGTTGCATGCACCGCCAGTAAATCGCCATCCAAAATACCGGCATCTTTCATACTCATACCGGATACCCGCAGGAAATAATCTGCGCGGGGGTGAAAAAACGACTCGGGCACGGGGCAATATTCTTCAATATGTTGGGTGGCCAGAATGGGATTGCCCGCAGCAACTCGGCCAACAATGGGGATGCCGCGCTCGTGATCGGGCAGGCGAATACCCCGCGAAGCACCTTCCACCACCTCGATGACGCCTTTGCGGGCGAGGGCTTTAATGTGTTCTTCTGCGGCATTGGCAGACTTAAAGCCGAGCATTTGGGCAATTTCAGCGCGAGTGGGTGGGTAGCCCGTGGTGTCGATTTGATCTTTAATGAGTTCAAAAATTTGTTGCTGGCGAGAAGTAAGCTTGAGCATTGCGCGCCCCACAGGCATGGTTACTTATACAGTACTTGGGATTATATACAGTAGTTTATGCCGTGCAAGTATTTTCTTGCTTTGGGTTTGTGTTCGCCATTTCACCCACCTCTATACGGCAACGGCAATATCCACTCGGCAGAATAAAGCGCCGGTTTGCCTGGACTGAATCTATTAGGCCTAAGGGCTGGCCCTGGATCTTGGAGTGATGCCATAACAAGGGTGCAGGCACGGCTTATTAGTGGCGCCTTGCCGGGCAGATGAGCCCCAGGCGCAATTGACAAGCGTGCTGGGCCTGGCAATCATGCCGGGCTCCATCCATTACCTGTAAGTGACGGTATATGCCCCTAAACAAAACCGGCCCAGTTATTCTTGATGTGCTCTCGTTTGCATTGAACGATGAGGAGAAAGAGGTTTTGTGCCACCCCCAAGTGGGGGGTGTGATTTTATTTGGCCGCAATATAGATTCGGCTAAACAAGTGGCTGATTTAACTCGGCACATCCGCAGCACTAACCCCAATTTACTGCTCTGTGTGGATCAGGAAGGGGGCCGGGTGCAGCGGCTAAAAAATGGTTTTACCCGCCTGCCCCCCATGGGCCACCTAGGGCAGCTTTATAGCAGTGAGCCTGCCTTGGCCCTCGATATTAGCGAACAACTCGGTTGGTTAATGGCCAGCGAAGTACTGGGGGTGGGTATTGATCTGAGCTTTGCCCCGGTATTGGATGTGGATAGCCATTTCAGCCAAGTGATTGGCGATCGCGCCTTTAGCCCTGTGCCCATGCAGGTTGAACTGCTGGGGGGGGCATTTATGGCGGGAATGCAGCGGGCGGGTATGGCCAATTGCGGCAAACACTTCCCTGGCCACGGCAGCGTAAAAGCGGATAGCCACTTGGAACTACCCGTGGACGCAAGGCCCATGCAGGCCATTGAAGAACACGACCTACGCCCATTTCGCGCGCTGCTGCCAAAACTTGCGGCGCTTATGCCCGCGCATATTATTTTTCCGGCGGTTGATCCTAACCCGGTGGGGTTTTCGGCCGCATGGTTGCAGGGCATTTTGCGCAAGCAGATGGGTTTTAATGGCGTCATTATTAGCGATGATTTATCCATGGCGGGAGCGGCCTTTGCCGGTGATTACCCTGCACGGGCGCAAATGGCCTTGGAGGCCGGTTGCGATGGTATTTTGGTGTGTAACCAACCGGCTAAAGCCCACCAGGTGTTGGAATTTTTAGAGGGTATTAATCGCAAAACTGACGGGCGGCTGCAAACCCTCCAAAGTCAAAGTGCCTTACCCTTGGCCCTGTTACACGCTGAAGCGCCCTGGCATCAGGCGAATGAAT
>DAOQGS010000658.1:0-2228 GCA_035338675.1 Cellvibrionaceae bacterium | reverse complement strand
TCGCAAGTGTCAGCGGAGCGAGGGCAAAATAGATCAGGACGATCTATTTTGCCGCTGGGTTAATAAGAAGTTTTTGATTAAGAGGCGGCAATAGAATGCAAGCGTCCTCGGCGGGCAGTGCCTGCAGGGAAGTGTTTGCGGCTGTACACACTTTTCACACCTGCAAACTTAAGCAGAACATTTTTAACTGGCCTATTAAAAAGATCGGTAACACATGGTTAGAAAAACACTTATTCCGCAGTATTGCCACCAGTGCAAAGCGCTGTGGATACACCGGCATAATCTGGCAATACCCGTTTTAGCAGCTTGTTGAAATACGTAGGCGGCGACGCGCTGGCAAGGCAAATTTGGCGAAAAAACCGGACGACTGCATGGATGCAGGAGGTAGAGCAATGCAGGAGCAATTGCCGAGTTTACACGCAGTAAATGAGGATTTTTTCGCCAAATTTAACGCCGCCAGAGCTAGCAAGGTAGTATTTCAACAAGCTGCTAGAGCCAAGGCCAATTAGCCAATTGATTAATTAATGCTTGGGTACTTGGCGCCGCCGGGCGCTCGGCCAAAGTGAGTGCCTGCACTCGGCGGCGAAAGTGTGCATCCGCAACTTTAATAAACGGTAAGTGCGCAAGCTCCGCTAAACTTTGCGGCATAAACGCCACCCCTAAACCCGCCCGCACCATTGAGGCAATCCAATCCTCACGGGGCGATTCCTGCACCACAATTAAATCGATTCCACCTTGGTCCAAGGTATTATCAATATAATCGGCATATTCACAATTAAGCCGCGAGCAATAGGGTTCTTGGTGTAAATCCGCCAAGGTTAACTGGCATTTTTGCGCATATTTATGGCCGGGGGCATAGGCCACCACATAATCCTCGGCAAATAATGCGTGGGCATCAAATCGCTTCGGAAAATCATAGGGGGAACTCATCAAGGCCAAATCCAAATCGTTTTTATCCAACCATTCAGAGAGCATTTCCATGGTGCCCTCGCGCATCTGCACCAACACCTGGGGATGCTGCACTTGAAAATCGGCAATGACCGGCAGCAAACGATTAAAATCCAAGGAGCACATAATCCCCACTCGCACAATGGCGCGCTGCTCGCGCAATAGGCGGCGGGCCTGTTCCTTGGTGTTTTGTGCGGCGGCATAAATTTGTTGGAAGTTAGGCAACATGGCCCGGCCCAACTCGGTTAATTGCACTGAGTTTTTCGTGCGATCAAACAGCCGCCCACCCAATAATTCTTCTAACTTTTGAATCGATTTGGTGAGTGCAGGCTGGGATACATAACAGCGCTCGGCGGCGCGGGTGAAATTTAGCGTTTCACTGACTGCCAAAAAATAACGAATCTGATAAATCTCCACCGCACGCCCCTTATATTCCGCCGTTGGATAGACAAAAGTTATGTCGCCATAAAAACACAGTATTTCACTCGCTGCGCCTACAGGCCTATGCTGGCCCCACATTACACCGCGAGGAGCCGATTATGTTAACACGATTAAGCCCGACTATTTATCACGCCCTGCACGCCCTAGAGCAACAGGGTACACAGCTTGCACTGTTATTGATCCGCCTATTATTGGCGGTGGAATTTGGCATGTCTGGCTGGGAGAAATTTACCGGCGAGAATTGGTTTGCCGAAATTCAACAGCAATTTCCCTGGCCATTTAATTGGCTGCCGGTGAATTTAAGCTGGACCCTGTCCACCTGGGCGGAATTACTTGGCGCCGCTGCGCTGGTGCTGGGCCTTGGCACGCGGTTTACGGCTATATCCCTAGGCGTGGTTACTTGGGTGGCCACCCTTGCGGTGCACTGGCCGAGTCAATGGCATAGCTTAAATGAACTTGCCATGGGTTATGTCATTACCGATATGGGGGCGGGGAATTTTAAATTGCCGCTTATTTACGGGGTACTGCTGCTGCCATTACTTACCCTAGGTGCCGGGCGCATCAGCCTGGATTATTGGTTTCGGCGCCGATTTGACGCAAGCTTTAAGGGTTCCTCACAGCAGGTTTTGCTCTCAGCCAAACTCTAATAGATAAAATGCCTGCCCTTATTGAGCCCCACAAAAAAGAGCGGCCAAGCCACTCCTGCGTATTTTTCTGCAGGTCGTGCTTGGCCGCTTTGCGTTGGGCTTTTTTGGATTTGCGATGGGCGCCACCCTTTTTCATAATGGGGTGAAACGCATGGCCGTTGCGTTTTATTAGTTTGTGCGGCATGTTTATTT
>DAOQGS010000657.1:0-2230 GCA_035338675.1 Cellvibrionaceae bacterium | reverse complement strand
AGCCGATTAAAGCCTAAGCCTTCTACTTATAAGCTCCCATCCAAACTGCTTTTGGGCAATTGGGCCATTGCGGTGTGCGCACTGCTGGCCGTGGTGGCGCTCGGCCTGTTTAGCGGCCCTTCATCCAGCAGCCACACACACTGGGTGAGCGCCATAGGCGAGCAGAAACAGATTCGCCTTGAAGATGGCACACAGATACTGCTCAATACCAATAGCCAGCTGGAAGTGGACTTCAGCCGCGATCACAGGCTAGCCCGGCTGGTGCGCGGTGAGGCCTATTTTGATGTGCACCCCAATCCAGCGCGGCCCTTCGATGTAGAGACCATGCAAGGAATGGTGCGGGTGCTCGGCACTCATTTTTCCGTGCAGCAACAAGCTGCCGACACACTGGTTACCGTACTGGAAGGGCGCGTCGCCCTCGGTGCCGCCGCCGCGCCGGAGCAGCCATTTAAGGCACTGGTGGAGCTATTGCCCAATCAGCAACTATCCCTGCAGCAGGCCGCCACTGGCAGCGCCCCCCGCACCATCAATGCCAAGGCCGCCCTAGCCTGGCGAGATAAACAGCTAGTTGCACAAAAACAACCCTTGGTGGAAGTAGTAGAAGAGCTAGAACGCTATTACCCGGTCAATATCGACCTGGCGGAGCCAGCGCTGGGGGCACGGGAGGTCACAGCGGTCATTCAAATCAGCGCCCTGGATGTCACCTTGGCCGCCCTCTGCCGGCCACTAAACCTAATTCCCCAATATTCGCCCGATCGCACCCGGGTCACCCTAAAGCCGCAAACCTAACCAGGTGCCCGCCGCGCCCGGCCCAATCGGGGAGGCTAAGCTCAATAGAATTTTTGCAATTGACTGCGCAATTTTTACACAGGGATAAGTGCAGCCGACGGATGGTGTTGCCAGCTATTCAACTGGGGTCTACATTGGTCAAAATATAACCACTCGTAAGGTACCCCCGATGAAATCCGTTGTTTTAGGTATAGGTTTGGCCCTCACCTGCAGCCTTTGCGCCCCCCTTCATGCCCTCACCCTAACCGTACCCGGCACCGCCAACCCCTGGTTAGCTGGCATGCCCGACGGCGCCACTGCCTCCCAAGACAGCGCACCGGCCCAAGCGCCCATCATGATCGACCTATCGCAATTGGGCGCAGGCAACTTTTTAACCTTTACCGCCTTGGGTGCCACTGACAATGGCGGCGGCCTGACATTCGGGCCAGATGGAGATGATTCCGGCTGGGTAATCGAACACGCCTACGGCGCTGAAAATGGTATAGCTAGCTCATCCTTGCCGTTTTTAAGCCTAACAGGTGTCTTTCTCGATGACAGCCAACCCGACGCGTCCGCCACCCCTACCCCTCTGGACTACAACAGCCTAACCACCAGCTTCACAAGCTTTGCCGCCCAATTAAAACAACCGTTTTTCATCGGTGACGGGCTGAGCGGCAATGGAACGGGCACTATCCAACACTTCCTCATCCCCACCCACGCCACTCGGCTCTACCTCGGCACCGCTGATGGCTATGGCTGGAATAATAACGGCGGCTTGCTGATGGTATCCGTAAGTGCGGTACCTACACCGGCCAACGCCTGGGTAATGGTGGCGGGTTTGGCACTGTTTGGTGTGATGGCCAGTCGCAAGCGTTATATCACCGGGCATTAAATTAAACAGGTAGGGCGTGTTAACCGCACGCCACGATCCCGGTCGCAATGACTGAGATTGGGATATATCACAGCTCATTTGTCAGTAGTGTCGCGCAATAACCTGCGATAACACTCAACGGCTAACAGATTCCGCTCAGAGCTATTAAACTCGCCATCAGCTGCCTTTCAAATCCTCCATAATCTCCACCAACGTCTGCCGCTCCACACTTTTCACATTCAACACCACCAGCAACTGCACCAATAGGTCAGCCCCCAAAATGCCGCGGTTAATTTTGTTGCGTAGATTGTCGGCAGTTTGTATAACACCTTCTTCAGCCAAGGCGCGGCTTAAATCCTCGTACTTAAGCTTGCGCTTGGACATTTCGGACTTGAGCAGACGCGAAACAAGATCCCGCCACTGCGTATTTGATAGCACTCGCTTAGACATTCAGGCACCCGAAAGTAACTTATAATTTACAAAGGATAAAAATATTTACCATAAAAATAAAATAATGTCTTGCCAGATATTATTTTTCAGCTATTATTCACCTTAACCCCACCTGTGTCGAGCAGGAACACCCACTGGAGC
>DAOQGS010000656.1:0-2231 GCA_035338675.1 Cellvibrionaceae bacterium | reverse complement strand
TATGGGGATTAAATCCATTATTTCGATTTGGCCGCGCTTTGAAAAAGCCTCGCGGTATTTTAATGAGCTGGATGCCAAGGGTTATTTTCTCAAAGATAAAGAGGGTAAAACCCAGGACGGCTTGCCCTACCGCAACGACCGCACTGGCGGTTTAATTGATTCGACTAATCCCGCTGCACGCAAATGGTTCTGGCAACACGCCCGCGACGGCGTTTTATCCGCCGGGTTTGATTACCCTTGGCTGGATGAAACCGAACCGGATTTAGTACCGGAGGGATTATTTTTTAGCATCGGCTCTGGCGATCGCTATCGCAATGTTTATCCGTTGGTGCACGTGGAGGGTTTTGCCGAGGGCTTGCGCGAATATAGGCCCAATGTGCGCAGTTTAATTTTGGCGCGGGCGGCCTATTTGGGCTCCCAGCGCACGGGCGGATTATTTTGGTCGTCGGATATTAACCCCAGTTGGGATACTTTGGCGCGCCAGGTGCCCACCGGCTTAAATATGACCGCCTCAGGCATTGCGTACTGGGGCAATGATATAGGTGGCTGGCAGTGGCTGCCGCAAACCACCAGTGCTACCAAACCGGCACTTTTAGAGCCTTCCGATGCCCGCGCAGTGGTGGGCAATAATCACGATTACCCGGAATTATTTACCCGCTGGTTCCAGTACGGGGTATTTACGCCCACGTTGCGTATTCACGGTATGCGTGCACAAACGGAAATTTGGTCGTTCGGCAAACAGGCGGAGGCCATACTCGCCCAGTACAACCGCCTGCGTTATCAATTAATTCCCTATATTTATGCCCAGGCCAAAATTACCTACGACACAGGCACGCCCTTTATGCGGGCGCTGTGGTTTGATTTCCCGCAGGATGCAAAAGTCATTAATTTAGGCTCGCAATATATGTTTGGCGATGCATTTTTAGTGGCGCCGGTAACCGAGCAGGGGCAGACGCAAAAAGCGGTGTATTTACCGGCCGGAGCAGATTGGTACAACTGGTGGACGCGGGAAAAATTCAGCGGCGGGCAAACTATTACCGTTGCAGCACCGATTGAACAAATCCCTCTGTTTGTTAAAGCCGGTTCAATTATTCCATTAGGCAAGCTGGTGCCCAGCACTGCAACTGCGCAGGAGATTGAAAAAATATTGGTGTTTCCCGGCACTGATGCGAGCTTTACGCTTTACGATGATGATGGCGTTTCATGGGGCTATCAAAAAGGCAATTTTACCACCAATGAATTAAATTGGAGTGAGGAAAAACAGGAATTAACCGCTAAGGGCGGTTTAAAAGGCAAGGTTAAACACTTGGTTGAGGTGATTAGGAATAAATAGCCACGAAAATAGCGCTTGTGAATGTGTAATTTTTTGTTAACTCGGCACGGGTTAGCTATAACTTGCCGCTAAGCCCATGTTATTTTAAGCTGCGCAGGCTTTGGTGCGGTTAGGCTTATTGTATTAAGCGCACCGGCTGCTGTGTTAAACGCGAAATTTTAATCTTATCAGTTGCCATGGAATCTACTTATGTTCGCAAATCAAGCTGCCTTTAATGACCCCAAAAGCCGCATGCAGGCCCTCGGGCAAAATACTCGCCCGGAAGGGGCGGTGGTAGATAGCCGCATGAAGCCCCTGTTTTACCTGCAAACTGGCGGCATGATTAACCCCCAGCGGGACGAAATTAAACCGGGGGCAATTTTGTACCGCTTTGCCAGTGCCAAAGACGGAGTGCAGCGGGGGATGACCGGCGGCTGGTGGGTGCACGCTAAAGAATTTGCCATCATTGAGAATTTTGCAACCCTTAACCGGGTAGGAGTTTCCATGGCGGCGCGGATTTTGTGTTGTGTGCCGCCGGAGTGGAGCGATATGACACTGCTTGTGCGCGCCTGTGCGCGGGAGCCTCTACTGGCGTACAAGGGCCTTGGCAACCATGTGAATACCACCGCGCCGGATAATTTAGAGCGGGTGAAAATGACCGCCCACAACGATATAGCCGCCCGCCGCCTACACCAATTGTATATTCCCGGCCTTTATGATTGCGCGAAAAAAACACCCGAGCAGGTAATGCCTGGCGCACTGGCGCTGGAACAGCATTGGGAGTTTACCAAGGAAGAAGCTAAAAAAGGTTGGATTTATATTTAGTAATTGATGCCGATTCTTTAAATAGTTGCCAATTTTATTCTAAGGAACCTCTGAAAAATGTAGGCGGCGAAGCGCTGGCTAGGCGAATTTGCCA
>DAOQGS010000655.1:0-2243 GCA_035338675.1 Cellvibrionaceae bacterium | reverse complement strand
CCAGGCGGCTGGCGCTGCCGGGGTTTAGCGTGGCACCGAGCAAACTCAGGGGCGCCGCCGGTGCCAGGGGGGCTGGCGGCGGCGCGGCGGGGTCTGGCTTGAGGAGGTTTTCGGTGCTGGGGTTTAGGGGTTCGGCGGTGGTAAAGCGGCCCGGTGGGTGTAGGTCGATGGCCCCGGAACCCGCTTCTTGGCCGCTAAAGGTGCGGGCGCTTTCGGCATTTAAAGGAGCGGCGAGATTAGTGCTGCTTGCAGTCTCTTGCGGCATGGTTGCCTGCGCTGCAGGCGTTGGGTTGGGGCCGATGGTCGCTGGCGCTTCGGCAGTAGGTGCAGAGGTTGCGGCGGCCAGGGTTTGGGTGGTGTTCGACGCAGGTTTTAAAGCTGGATCCTGCTCTTGCGGTGATGGATCCGTTTTCGCGGCAGCTGATGTAGCCGCCTGCGGGTCTGTGGCAGGTGCAGTCGCTGCACTGTTGTCGGCGGCGATCTTGGCCTCCGGGGCGGGCAGGCCTGAGGCGTGTGGCGACTCTGCACAGGCGAGGTCCGTGCAGAGGCATAGAATTAGGCCGAGAAAGAGTTTATTGGTATTTGGTCGATGGAGGCGCAACGCGGAGTACTTCTTCTAAGGTAGTAAGGCCTGCGGCCAGTTTTTTAGCGCCTGACAGCCGCAAGGTGCGCATGCCTTCGCGCATGGCTTGTTGCCGCAGGGCGTTAAGATCGGTGTTGTCACTGATTAAATTGGCGATATTCTCACTCATGGAGAGTAATTCATAAATGCCCTGGCGCCCCATATAACCCGTGTTGCGGCATTCCAAGCAGCCCACGGCGCGAAACACCTTGTTGGGTTTGGCCACTTTCCAGGGTTTCACCAGGTCATCCCAGTCTTTAGCGCTGATGTCGCTCTCCTGTTTGCAATGGGGGCAGAGGGTGCGCACCAGGCGCTGGGCCATCACACCCAATACAGTGGCCTTGAGTAAATAACCGGGGATACCCAAATCCAACAGGCGGGAGATGGAGGTGGGGGCGTCGTTGGTGTGCAGGGTGGAGATCACCAAGTGGCCGGTGAGCGCCGCCTGCACCGCCATCTGAGCCGTTTCCAGGTCGCGAATCTCCCCCACCATGATGATGTCTGGGTCCTGGCGCATCAGGGTGCGGATGCCCTGGGCGAAATCCAGGCCGATATTGTGCTGCACCTGAGTTTGGTTAAACGAATCTTCCACCATCTCGATGGGATCCTCGATGGTGCTGACATTCACCTCGTCACTGGCGAGGGTTTTTAAGGAGGAATAGAGCGTGGTGGTTTTACCGGAGCCGGTGGGGCCGGTGACCAGCACTATGCCATTGGGGCTCTCCATCATCTTCACCCAGCGGGTGAGATCGTCACCGTTTAAGCCTAAATCATCGAAGTTGCGCAGCAGTACTTCCGGGTCAAAAATCCGCATCACCAGTTTTTCGCCAAACGCCGTGGGCAGGGTGGAGAGGCGCAATTCCGCCTCGGTGCCGTCGGGGGTTTTGGTTTTGATGCGGCCATCCTGGGGCTTGCGTTTTTCCGCCACATTCATGCGGCCGAGAATTTTAATCCGGCTGACAATGGCCGTGCCCACGCTGGCGGGGAATTCGTAGATGGGGTGCAACAGGCCGTCGATGCGGTAGCGCATGCGGGTTTTTTCCCGCCTGGGTTCTATGTGAATGTCGCTGGCGCGCTGGTCAAAGGCGTACTGCAGCAGCCAGTCCACTATATTCACAATATGCTGGTCGTTGGCCTCCGGGTCTTTAAGGTTGCCAAGCTCCAACAGCTGTTCAAAATTGGTGACGCCGGAGGGGCCTTTGCCGCCGGAGGCGCCGGAGATAGAGCGGGCCAGGGAGTAAAACTCCACCCGGTAGCGCTCGATGTCGCTGGGCAGGGCCACCACCCGGCGGATGCGGCGCTGGCTGATCTGCATTAATTGCTCTTCCCAGCCGGTCACAAACGGCTGGCCCACCGCCACAGTGAGCTCCTCTGGGGTGATTTTCACGCACAATAAGTCGTGCCGTTTGGCGAACTGGTAACTCATCACCTCGGCCAGTTCCGCCACCTGCATTTTCATCGGGTCGATGTGGAACACGGTGAGGCCCGACTGCTCGGCGATCCAGGCGGTCAGGGCCATTTCATCCAAATGTTTGCCCGGCCGAGTTAAATCCTCCAGTTTTTGGCTGCCGATGTAGCTCAGCGGATGCATGGCCGCCTGCTCGCGGGTGCGGGTGCTGCC
>DAOQGS010000654.1:0-2246 GCA_035338675.1 Cellvibrionaceae bacterium | reverse complement strand
CCTCACAGATACTCTCCCCAGGATTGGCTTCAATGGTTGCCCCCGCCGGGCAAAATTACGTTCCTGCCCCACCACGAAATTTGCCCGGCGGGGGCAACCATTGAAGCCAATCCTGGGGAGAGTATCTGTGAGGCGGCCCTGCGCAATCGCATTGGCATTGAACACGCCTGCGAAATGAGCTGCGCCTGTACCACCTGTCACGTGATTATTCGCCAAGGATATTTTTCCCTAGAGCCGCCTGATGAATTGGAAGAGGACTACCTGGATAAAGCCTGGGGTCTGGAGGCGGATTCCCGTTTAAGCTGCCAGGCCCTGGTGGGGGATGAAGACCTGGTGGTGGAGATCCCCAAATACACCATCAATATGGTGAGCGAGAAACACTAACCCCATAGGGACGATTTATGCGTGACAGTGCAATCGCCTCCCAGCGCCTACCCTGGCACGGCTGGACATTGGCCGTTATTTACTTGCTCTACAGCCTCGCGGCGGCTTTTGATTATGTAATGAGCTTTGTGCAGGGGGCGGATTATTACCGGGCGTCGGGCATGACGGATGCACAGGTGGTGTATTTTTCATCGCTGCCCATGTGGGTGTTAGCCGCCTGGACCCTCTCGGTGTGGGGTGGCTTGTTGGCCCCACTGGCACTGATGGCCCGCCGCCGTTTTAGCCGGGAGTTATTTGTGCTCTCTCTGTTGGGTGTGTTGCTCTACATCCTTTACACCCTGGTGTTATCCGCTGGGCGCGAGGCCATGGGTGGGCTGTGGTTTATGCCCATCGCAATCGCCGTCATCACCGCAGGTTTTATTGTTTATTGCCATCAGTTGATAAAGCGCCGGGTTCTGGTTTGACGCCGACTCAAGCCCCCAAACACTTAATTGCGAAAGAGGTGCCCCCATGCCTATGAAATGGACCGACGTAAACGCCATCGCCATCGAGCTTGCCGAAACCCACAGCGATGTGGACCCTCAGTGGGTGAATTTTGTTGACCTGCGCGCCTGGGTGCTGGCCCTGCCAGATTTTGACGACGACCCCAACCGCTGCGGTGAAAAGGTGTTGGAAGCCATCCAAATGGCCTGGTTAGACGAAGTGAATTAAACGGTGCGGATACTGCTGTTATCCGCCTACGACGCCCCCAGCCACCGCTATTGGCGCCAGGGCCTCATCGACCAGCTCAGCGATTACCGCTTTACCTGCCTGACTCTGCCGCCGCGCCATTTCAACTGGCGCATTCGCGGCAACCCCATCAGCTGGCTGGATGCCCCGCAGCTAACTGCCGCCTACGATCTTATCCTCGCCACCTCCATGGTGGATTTGGCCACCCTGCGCGGCCTAGTGCCCGCCCTTAGCCGCACGCCTTGCATCTATTACTGCCACGAAAATCAGTTCGCCTATCCTGAATCCCCGCGTCAAATGAGGCCTTTAGAGCCCCTAATGGTGACGCTTTACGGCGCACTAGCGGCGGATAAAGTGGTGTTTAACTCGCACTGGAATCAGCAGAGTTTTTTTGCTGGCGTAGCGGAGCTGTTAAACAAAATGCCCGATAAAGTCCCCGCTGGGCTTGTAAGCCGTATTGAAGCCAAGGCCTGTGTGTTGCCCGTTCCCCTGCGGCAAAGTGCACCCGCCGTTAAAACGGCGGCGCCCTTTAGCCCAGAGCGGCCGTTGCACATCCTTTGGAACCACCGCTGGGAGTTTGATAAGGGGCCGGACCTGCTATTGGCTTTAATCGAGGCTATCCCGGAGGGCTTGCCCCTGCGCTGGCATATAGTGGGGCAGGGGTTTCGCAGTCAACCGGCAGAATTTACCCGTATGCAAACTCTGCTTGATGGGCAACTGGCAAGCTGGGGTTTTGCCGAGGCAGCGGCTTATCAGGAAATTTTGGCGCAAAGTCATCTGGTACTCTCCACCGCTTGGCACGATTTTCAGGGGCTGGCGATATTGGAAGCGGCAAGCCTCGGCGCTGTGCCTTTGGTGCCTGCGGGGCTTGCGTACCCGCAGTGGTTCAGTGCTTGTCACTGCTACGGCACGGCAGAAGATTTTGGCCGCCGTGATATTGCAGCGCTGGCCGCCAGTGCTGCCGCTGCCATCACCGCGTATGCCGAAGGCACAAAGGCACTAGTCCCGGCCGATACCCGGCAATGGCAGTGGCCAGAGTTAAAGCCCGCTTATCGGCAACTATTTGAATCAATGGGACGTTAAACCTAAAAACCGCAGTTGAACTCTACTACGGCTGCCTAATGCTTGAATCT
>DAOQGS010000653.1:0-2254 GCA_035338675.1 Cellvibrionaceae bacterium | reverse complement strand
ATAATACTGATCCTGCTCGATGGCCTGCAGCGAGTTAAAGCCTGCAATGACGTTGTGCTGCAGACCCTGGCTGTCCGTGAATACCAGGGCGTTAATAATTCCGCCGTGGCTCGACAGCAGCTCCAGGCGCGCTTTTTGGTCGCCTGTGACCAGCTCAAAAAACGGGTAGTCTTTTTCTGTACTCATGATTTATACCGCTGGCAAAGCGTCAACCCACCGGCCATAGGCTTCGGCATAAGCGGCCATCAAATCCGCCTGGGGTTCGATCACTTTTAATTTCACCAGGCCGCCAAAGGCTTCCTGGGTGCTAGCGTAAAAACCGCTGCCGATCGCTGCCGCACGGGCAGCACCCTCGGCGCCGTCGGTGTTGTAACACTCCACGGCGGCCTGGGTGGTATTGGCAAATGCCTGGGCAAATACATCGCTTAAAAACATATTGCCATAGCCTACCCGCACCACATTACATTGCCCACCGAGGCTTTTGAGAACGTCAAAACCCTGATTGAGGGCGAACACTATGCCCTCCTGGGTGGCGCGAATCATGTGACCCACGCCGTGGCGGTTTAATTCCAATTTGGAGAAGCTCGCGCCGATGGTGCGATTTTGGAAAATGCGCTCAGCGCCATTGCCAAAGGGATGGAAAATAAGCCCGTCGGCCCCCACGGGAGTGCTAGCAGCCCAGGCGTTTAACTGGCCGTAATCGATAGCGTGGCCGTTGGCACCTAAGAGCTGGCGCAGCCAGCTGTAGGAGCGACCGGCGCCATTGACACACACCAATACTCCATTGCGAGGCGCTTGTTGTGTATTGGTCACATGCAAAAAGGTATTCACGCGGGACTGGCGATCAGCGGCTTTTTGATCGGTGACGCCGTAAATTACTCCGGAGGTTCCCGCCGTGGCGGCAACTTCACCCGGGTTCAGCACATTTAAACTAAAGGCATTATTCGGCTGATCACCGCCGCGGTAGGCAATTGGAATACCCTCCGGAATACCCAACAACTGCGCCGCTTGTGCATTTACCTTTACTTGTACGCCAATGCTGGGGCAGATGTCCGGAAGTAACTGAGCATCTATATTCCAGTGGGCCAGCAGCTGCTTCGCCACCGTGTGTTGTTCAAAATCCCACAAGGTGCCTTCAGACAAACCCGATGCGGTGGTGGTGATTTCGCCGGAGAGTTTCATGGCGATGAAATCCCCTGGCAGCATTATTTTATGAATGCGGGCAAATACACTGGGCTCGTTTTCCTGCACCCAGCGCAATTTAGCCGCGGTGAAATTGCCGGGAGAATTCAGTAGATGGCCGAAACAATAATCGGCCCCTATATCCACCAGAGCCTTATTGCCGATCTCAACGGCGCGGCTATCACACCAAATGATGGAGGGGCGCAGAATATTTTGCTGTTTATCGACCAGCACCAGGCCATGCATTTGATAGGAGATACCGATGGCGCCAATGCGCTTGGGATCAACGCCGGGCTTGTTGAAGAGAACTGCACACCCCTGCGCAATACAGTGCCACCAGGTTTCAGGATCCTGCTCGGCCCAGCCGGGCTCGGGGCTGTTGATAGCGAGTTCTGATTCGGGATAGGTAGTTGAGGCGACGGCTTTGCCGCTTTCGCCATCCAAAATAGATAATTTAACCGAGGAACTACCTACGTCGATACCGAGGAAATGCATGGATTTGGCCTATATTAATTCGATTTAACGGGATGCACTGAGCGCAAAGGGCTCGTTTTGAGCGCCCGGCAGGGATTAAAAAACGCGCGATTGTAGCACCGCAGGGCCCAAATTCGATAAAAAATGCGCCGGACGAGGCGGTTTTTCCGCGCCAAGTCACACTCACAGCCCATGCTGTGCATGCAGTATTAGCAGAGGAAAGTGCTATAGTGCAGCTGCCGCCACGCGGCTTTGTGGAATCTGGTGACCATCAATGCCAGCCTCCCACAATCGCCATTATTTCATTAACAATAAGACTGACGATTGAGACCAACTATGAACCCAAACGCCGCGCAATCCTCTGCGCAACCTTCTGAAAATTTTGTTTTTATTCTGCTGATTAGCTGTGTCGCCACTATCGGCGGCTTTTTGTTTGGGTTTGACAGCGGGGTGATCAATGGAACCGTGGAAGGCTTAAAAGTCGCTTTTAATGCTGACTCCATCGGCACAGGCTTTAACGTTGCTTCTATATTACTCGGCTCAGCCATCGGCGCCGTTAAGGCGGGTGTGCTGGCGGATCGCTACGGCCGGCGCAGCA
>DAOQGS010000652.1:0-2257 GCA_035338675.1 Cellvibrionaceae bacterium | reverse complement strand
TTACTGTTAATTGCGCTTAATTGATTATTTTCATATTCGAATTGCAGTACAAACGCAGCTGTGGGATGGAGTATTCGCTGTAAACGCGCTCGATTGGCATCGCCCGTACGTGTAAATTCTTTTATCGGCTCTTGTTTTTTAATTAGCCGATAGATGCCATCGGCAATTTGGTTGATACGTAATTGTTCGTTAATTAAATGGGTAGTTTGGCCAATGTCCGGACGCGGCATGCTAATCATGCGGCCTTCATCGTCCCAATAAATAAGCTGCGCTGCCTGCTCTTCAATGTATTCACAGCCAGCGTGCGTCCAACCGTGGCCCAAGCCGACATCGCGACTGTGGGCGCTGCGGTAGGTGCGTTTCCATTCAAAGGGCAAGGGGCCTGGCAACCGTCCATCCACTAGGGGCAACAACTCTTCCCCGGAGACCATGCTGATGGGGCAACCTTCGGTAGTACAGGCGGAGGCAACAGGCGACCCCGCAGGCGATTCTGGTGTGACCTTAGCGGGTTCGACGTGTTTTATTTCGCCCTTACCTTCGGCAGGTTTTTGTGCGGGAGCCGCCTGGGGTTGAGGTTGTGTAGCGGGTTTTGCCCCCGCATTGTGCTGAGTTTCGTCTGCCTTGTCGTATTTCGATTTAGGTGCAGGGCCGGATGCTGTCGGGGCGCTATCGGTCTTAATTACTTTGCGGCTTTCACGAATTTTCAGGCTTTTAAGTTTTTTGCCAATGGTAAGCAGGCTCTGGCCGGCCTTTTCAAGGCGTCCAAGCAGCAGGGCATTTTTTGCAACCACAGCAACGCCACCAGCGCCGCCTGTTATTGCAGCGAGAATAATCGTGAGAATAACTTCAAATGCCAAGCCCCCGGCCATTTCCGTCCATTCAGTGTGGTGTTGTGCTTTGGCGTAATCGAGGGCGAATTGTTTGAGGATGTTGCGGGTTTCGATATCGTTCCAAATTAAATTGGCGAGTTCATAGGCCTCTTCAACCTGGGCGCGGGTGATTTTGGCGGGGTCAAAACCGAGAAGTTCTACTAATTCTTTATATTCGGCCTGCGCAAGATTTTCGCCCCAGGTCTTTTTATTTTGGTCCCAATAGGTTTTTTTTGCGGCATCAATTATGCGGATAGCACGGCGATTGATATCGGCCACATCCGCAAGATCACCGGCCCAAATTAAAAAATCTTTGGCGGCTTTGCCAAGGCCAGTTGCCGCTTTGCGCGCGGAAAGTGCGGCTTTTTCCGTAGCGCTGAGTTTTTCGTAGTCAGCTTCTAATTTAGCTTTTTCTTTTTGTTCATCTTGAATAATGGTACGCAGGTGCATTTGCAAATTGGTGCGCGCCGTGCGGATGGCTTGGTCGATATTATCCGGTTTATCCTCCGGGTTGTCGCGGGGGATAAAATACAAACGGCCTTTCCATAAATCTTCTTTTATGCGCTTGCGCATTTCGCTGATGGGCGCGGTTGGGGATGCCTGTTTGTTGCGGGCCTGGTCGAGATAATAATCCCGCCAAATACCCGCTAACTTTGCATTGCCTAAATAGGCCATTAATTGGTCTATATCTTGGGGAGAACGCAGCGGGGTGTCTTGCCGGTGGCTAGCGCCGAGGGGAGTTTGGGCGTAGCAGAGCGCAAAGTTGCGGCCATCGGGGAAGGTAAAAACATTCTGCATGAGGATTCCTTGGAACAACATTTCAAATCGTATAAGCGTTTTGGCTCATCTAGCGATAAGGGTAACCTGTAGGTGGGCATTAGTAAATTGCGCCGCAGGGTAGGTTGCGGGAATGGGACAAAAGTAGCCTTGGATGAGGGACTTAAGCCCAATCCCCCTCAAAGCAATTTCATCAATTTGAGTATTGGCGGACATTTATCGTATTGGTGCGGACTAACATTTCCCTCCTTTGCAAAGGGCGCCGCGGTATTTTTTGCGTACAACTTTCGCTCAAGGGTAAGAAACAATTCCACTCCCCATGGAGATACACCGCAACCACCCCGCCCTCCTCTCCAGCGGGGAATTTGGGGGCGTGCCGCCTTAACTTAATAACATGTCTTAAGTAAGGGGGCGGGCGCAAAACCGTTTAATGCGCAGACTCTATGACTCACTAAACAATCGGGTTAAACGCCGTGAGCCTCGTCCAGTTAGCCGTGCTTCCCAAGCCGTGGCGGGGGAAATAATTCGGGTCGGCGAAGAGACCCTGTTTGCCGTGCAGGGCCATATAGTTGAGGATCACCGTTTCTACTAATAGATTGACGTTATTGGCG
>DAOQGS010000651.1:0-2265 GCA_035338675.1 Cellvibrionaceae bacterium | reverse complement strand
CCATGGCGGCATTGTGCATATTATCCATTAATAAGGTAGCCGCTGGATCGCCGCCGGGGCCACTTTGAGTGGCGCGGGCATTGGCGTGGTACAACACCAAATCACGGGAGCCGTGTACCTGATCAATATAAATTGCGCAACCAGAGAGATTATCCGTAAAAAAATAATCCACGCCGTTGGGCGGCAAAATTAACGAGCAAATATAATTGTCACAATAGGGTAAATAGGCCGCCTGCTCATGATTACCCCGCGGGCGAAATAAAGCTACGCGCCCACCGGAGATAGGGTCTACCCCCATTTCTAAAGAAAACTTAATGCCTAAAGGCTGGCGATAATGGGCCCCCACCCCACCAACACCACCGGGCACCATGGCCGCGCCGTTGGCACCTTGCAAAAGCGGGCTATTGTTATCCGGCGCATTAACCACATTGCCGCCCACCACCATAGTGGCCGCGTTTGGATTTGTGTAAGCACCTGCTTTTATTATTCGTGTGCGGAAATCTTGACGTAACACGGTAGGCATGGGTTGGGCTCCAATTGATTAGGGCGTTTATCATAATAGCTAACACCCAGATGCGCCAGAATCACTCTATTCCACACTGCAGAATTAAATGGCGGCATTGAGCACTGCAGATTTTGGCGCGAAGAACTGCATAATTTTAAAAGACACCCGCGTGCAGGCACGATCTATCAAATAAGGGCCGAACAAACAATCGGCATAGAGGATGCTATAATTGTAAAAAAAATTTAATCCCACCAAAATGTATTGGCGGCCAGGTGCTGGTTTGAAAAAATTGGCTCACATAAGGAAAAAGCCGGTTTTACAGAAATCAAATTGCTTATTCACTGAACTCATAGCAACGAGAGCGATTGAGACAATTTTTACAAGCGTCTAAAAGCAGAGCCGCCATTCAGCAGACGCCTTTCGAGCGATGCAGCATCGACACCATCAGCGAATTACTTATAACGGATTCTAAGGAATCCCTGAAAAATTACCTTACTCGCCCTGGCGGCGTTGAATTTGCCAAAAAAATGCTCATTTACTGCGTGTAAACTCGGCAATTGCTCCTGCATTGCTCTACCTCCCGCATCCCTGCAGTCGTCCGCTTTTTTTGCCAAATTCACCCAGCCAGCGCTTCGCCGCCTACATTTTTCAGAGGTTCCCTAATTGCCGCTTTTGGCATTTAAATGCTAGTATTTTTATTCACCCTTGCGCGTTTACTGCCGGGTGATTCACGGATTGAAGCGAGGGATGCAGTTAAACCCAATATCCCTTGCGGCAATCAATAATGACACCTTATCGCTTTAATTTTTCGGCAGGCCCCGGCGCTTTGCCAGAATCCGTTTTACTCCTTTTGCAAGAAGCAATCCACTGTGTTCCTGAATTGGGCTTGTCGGTACTGGGCGTAAGCCACAGGTCGGATTGGTTTGAGGCTGTTGTCGCACAGACGGAAGCCAATGTGCGTGCATTATTAAATTTACCGGATAACTACCATGTGCTTTTATTGCAAGGCGGTAGTAGCTTGCAATTTTCGATGATTCCTATGCTGTTATTGCGCGGCCGCAAGCAGCCTGCGGAATATATAGATAGCGGCTATTGGAGCGCCAAAGCTATACCGGAGGCCCGGCGCGAAGGGCCAGTTACGGTTTTGTGGAGCGGCAAGGAGGCGGGTTATAAACGCCTGCCGCAGAGCCAGGAATTAAATTGTTCCGCGCAAGCCAGTTACTTGCATTATATTTCCAATGAAACCGTTGAAGGCTTGCAATTTAATTTTTTACCCGGCCATGATGGGGTGCCACGCATTTGTGATATGTCATCGGATTTTTTAAGCCGCCCTTTCGACGCAAAAAAATTCTCCTTAATTTATGCCCACTCGCAAAAAAATCTCGGCCCCGCAGGTGTAACCCTAGTCGTATTAGATGATGGCCTGCTGGCCCAGGCGCCCGATGATTTGCATACTATTCTTGATTACCGCCCCCATGCCAAGGCCCATTCTATTTACAATACGCCACCGGTTTTTGCCATTTATGCGCTGATGTTAATTACCCGCTGGCTGCTGCATGAAATAGGCGGCATATCCAATATGGGCATTTTAAATGCGCAAAAAGCCAGCTTGCTGTACCAGCTACTGGATGCCAGCGACGGATTTTATCAGCCCCGCGCCCACAGGGCGGATCGCTCTTTGATGAATGTGGTTTTTAATTTGCCCTCGCCATTATAAGAGCAGCAATTTATTCAGGCAGCAGATGCTGCGGGCCTTTACG
>DAOQGS010000650.1:0-2270 GCA_035338675.1 Cellvibrionaceae bacterium | reverse complement strand
CCGTCAAAACAGAAGACAATTTCCGAGCAGTATTTAAAGGCCAGCTGCAAGTGATCTTCTCCGCAGGCGGTGCCGAGGGTGGCCACGGCGTAACTGATGTCAAACTGCGCCAGGGCAATTACATCCATATAACCTTCCACCACCAATAGGCGCTGCAAATGCCGGTTGGACATGCGCGCTTGATAGAGGCCGTACAGCTCGCGGCCCTTGTGAAAGACTTCGGTCTCCGGTGAGTTTAAATACTTAGGCCCACCGGCTTTGATTTTGCTGCCATCCGGCGCGGTGGTGGTTTCGCTGCCCAGAATGCGGCCGCCAAAGCCGATGGTGCGGCCGCGCACATCCAAAATCGGGAACATAATGCGCTGGCGAAAGCGGTCGTACTTGCGGGTTTTATCTTCGTTTTCGGTAATGAGCCCGGCATCGAGCAGTTGTTTTTGTGCCTGCTCATTCGGGCCTAGGGCTCTGAGTAAATTATCCCAGCCCGCAGCGGCGTAGCCTATGCCAAACAGGGCGCAGATTTCCGGCGTCAGGCCGCGGGTTTGCAAATAGGTGAGGGCGGTTTTGCGCTCAGGGTGCTCGCGCAATTGTTGTTTGTAAAACTGGCTGGCTTGCTCCAGCAGGGTGTAAAGGTTGGATTCTTTTTTGGGGGCTTTGCCTGGCTGGGTATCCTCGTAGGGTACTGTCAGGCCGAGCACTTTTGCCGCCGATTCCACCGCGTCGGTAAAGCCTAAATGGTCGTACTCCATAATAAAGCCCAGGGCATTGCCCGAGGCGCCGCAGCCAAAGCAGTAATAAAACTGTTTGTCGGGGCTGACGGTAAATGAAGGGGTTTTTTCCTGATGGAACGGGCAGCAGGCCATGTAGTTCTTGCCGCTGCGCTTTAACTTCACGCGGTGATCCACCACATCGACTATGTCGAGGCGGTTGAGTAGGTCGTCTATAAATGAGGAGGGGATTCGGCTCATAAAAAATAAGCCGCTAGGCGGCTTATCTCAATGCTGGGTGTCTCGATACCGGTTGGCCGCTTAAGCAAACTGAGCTTTGATCAGCTGGCTTACTTTGCTCATGTCGCAGCGGCCCTGGGCTTTTGGCTTGATGATGGCCATCAGCTTGCCCATGTCCTGGGCGGAAGCGGCGCCCGTTTCGGCGATCGCTTCTTTAATGAGTGTTACCAGTTCTTCATCGCTTAAGGATTGCGGCAAAAACTCTTGAATCACTGAGATTTCAAAGGTTTCTTTCTCGGCCAGCTCAGGGCGGCCACCGGCTATGAACTGGCTGACGGAGTCGCGACGCTGCTTGACCATTTTATCTAGCAGTTGCAGAGCGCGGGCATCATCAACTTCAATGCGCTCGTCCACTTCAACCTTTTTGTATTCTGCTGCGATTAACCGCAATACGCCCAAGCGATCTTTCGCTTGCGCACGCATGGCATCTTTCACCGCAGCATTAACGCGTTGTTTGATTTCAGTCGACATAAAGTATGCTCTTTCGGGGCGCCTGCCCGGCCTTGGGTGCCAGGGCTAAACGCCTGGCGATTAGTACATACGGGTAAACTTGCGAGACTCGCGAGATACCTTTTTAGCGTGACGCTTAACAGCAGCAGCAGCTTTGCGCTTGCGTACTGTGGTGGGTTTTTCGTAGAACTCGCGGCGGCGAACTTCAGCCAGAACACCGGCTTTCTCACATGAGCGCTTAAAACGGCGCAGGGCGATATCAAAAGGTTCGTTTTCTTTGAGTTTTACTGAGGGCATAGAGCTACCTGTTTGGATTTTGAATAGGGCAGCGAAGTGCCACCGGTATTTAAGGGTGCCGGATTCTAAACCTCAGCCAGCACCATCGCAAGTTAAATTTTAGTTGAATTGCTCTCAGTGCATACCGTGAAAAACTAGCCTGACAGATTTAAACGCTTGGCTGAGCTTGAGTTGGGGCCTACCATGGCGCGTCTTTTTAAATCGGGTGTTGTTATGCGTGTGTTGGGTATTGAAACCTCCTGCGATGAAACGGGGGTTGCACTGTACGATTCTGCAGAGGGATTGTTAGCCCATCGGTTGTATTCGCAAATCGGTTTGCACAGTGAATATGGCGGCGTAGTGCCTGAGTTGGCATCGAGGGACCATGTGCGCAAACTGGTGCCTATGGTGGAAGAGGTACTCGCCGCCGCCAACTGCGCGCCCAGTTCCATCGGCGCTGTTGCTTATACGGCAGGGCCGGGGTTAATTGGCGCGCTGCTGGTGGGGGCTTGTATGGGGCGCGCTTTGGCCTATGCCTGG
>DAOQGS010000649.1:0-2276 GCA_035338675.1 Cellvibrionaceae bacterium | reverse complement strand
CCCAGGGCAACTCCCCAATAGCCTCAGCCTCGACGGGTTAATGGAGAACACTGTTACCCGCAACGAAGCCATAGTGAATTTACTCAGCCGCTATTATGCCGCCCGCGAAGAGGCAGGCCGCCAAGCCCTCATTGAGCGCAGGGGTGAAGGTGTGCCCAAAATTATGCATGCAAGCTTTGCCCTTAGCGGTAAAGAGCCAGAGTACCGCATGGTAGATGATGCGGAGCTTTTACTAATTATATATGCTGCAGCAAAAAGTGATTTATAGGGCACACCCTACCAAAGATCAAGGTTTTGTGCTGAATACGATTAAATTTAAATAATTCTTGGTGGCAATAATGAATATTAACGCAAGCATAGTCGATCAGCAGCTAGAGGGCATTGTACAGAATCATTCAAGCCTATTACCTAAATCTAATGATCCGATAAAGTTAAAATCAACGGCTTTTGTGTTGCTCTGTGCGGCTACTTTATTTGATGCGGATATTACAGAAGCGGCGGACTGGTTAACCGAAGGTGGCGGGGATGCCGGTGTTGATGCTATGCACGTCAGTGACGTTGATGATGGCGAATTTACTGTTACCCTTTTTCAGGGAAAATATAAGCATAACAACTTAGATGGGGAAGCTAATTTCTCCGAGAATGGAATTAAATCTGCCATTACAACCATTGCCACCTTATTTGACCCCAATAAACAAGTTGAGATGAATGATCGCCTAAAACCCAAGGTGGAGGAAGTCCGTTCATTAATCCGCGATGGATATATCCCATTGGTGCGAATGGTGCTGTGTAACAATGGCATTACATGGAAACAAGAGGCGCAACACTATATTGATCAAGCTGGATTTTCCAGTGATCAAGTTCAGTGGCGGCATTTTAATCATGATGACATCGTGAATGTATTAAAGCGCAAAAAATCGGTCGATGATGCCATTACCTTGCGTGGTTCTGCATTGATTGAAGATTTTAATTTTCGCCGAGTGTTGATCGGCAAGGTTTCCGTCCATGAAGTGGCGGAATTATTTAATCGAAATGGCGACCTATTATTGGAGCGCAATATTCGTCGTTATTTGGGGCTCAACCGCAATCGAGTTAACAGCTCTATTCATGAGACACTGTTGGATGAATCCAAGCGAGGTAATTTTTATTTCTTTAATAACGGCATAACCATGATATGCAAAAAGTTCCGCCACAATGCTCTTCAAGGCAAGGATTTCCAGCTAAAACTTGAAGGTATCCAAGTCATTAATGGAGGTCAAACCTGCAAAACCATTCAACAAACGTTGAACCAGCCCGATTTGCTTAGAAACTTTGACGACACCTACGTGTTGCTCAGGCTTTATGAGCTAGCTGAAGATGACAGCGAATTTGTGCAAGATATTACCTTTGCCACCAATAGCCAAAATCCAGTAGATTTGCGCGATTTACGCTCCAACGACCCCGTTCAGGTGCAATTAGAGCTGGGTTTAAAAGGCTTAGGCTATACGTACAAACGCAAACGTGACGAAGTGGCGGTCGCATCAGATCAGTTGACTAGTTCGGTAGTGGCGGAGGCAACATTGGCCATTTGGCGAAGAAAGCCACATCAGGCAAAATTCAAACGTAGCGAATTATTTGGCAAATTGTACGACCCCATTTTCGCAACTCTAAACCCCGAACAAGCATTACTGGCTACCATTATTTTTAGGTTGGTGGAGAATGAGCGCAAACGCCCGCAAATAGAAAATCCACCTGCATTTTTGCCCTATGCTTCGCATTATATCGCCATGTTAATTGGTGACGAATTGCTGCGGAGCAAGTCATTGCTGCTGGAGCAAATCACCCACAAAAATATCGACGAATTGCGAAATAATTTAGAGCTAAACAATATCGCCCTGCAGCAGTCAGCTAGACATAAGATAGAGCGAGCGCTTACAGAGCTTTATGGAGATAGAAAAATTTCCTTGCAGCAGCTTTCAGCCACCTTTAGGCGCGGTGATTTAGAAGAAGTGTTGGCTGGAATAGAGACACAACAACTGCCTATTTAATAATCTTTACAACCATCCCCTATAGCAAGAATAACTATGACTGATCACACTATCTAAATCTCAGGCGATTCTTTAGACATTACTAAACAGCGCAAACAAGAACTTAAAAAACTCTTCCCGTCGGCCTTTACCGAAACTCAAAATGACTAGGGCGAGAGAGTGGAGACCCTGGATTTTGAGCGCTTAAAGGCGGAGCTGGGGGAATTTAGTGAACTGTACGATAACCGCCCGGAGCGCAAAGGGATGGAC
>DAOQGS010000648.1:0-2284 GCA_035338675.1 Cellvibrionaceae bacterium | reverse complement strand
CGCCCCGATTAGCTGATACATGCTGCCTCCTTGGTGGTAATGCTGCGAACCGGTGGAATCGCGGCAGCACAATACCTTCTGCTGGCGTTTAGCGCCAGGCTTCAGTAAGATCGGCTGCACCCCGGGCGAACCGCAGCCTTAGGGCCTGTTTTTACAGCTGATTTCCCCACGAATTCACTTCCCCATCGAATTGCGCTGCTTAAAATCGCTGACCGGCCCCGCTGCGAGTCTTAAAAAAAGTTACCGATAATAATTAGCCTATGCATCAGCAACGCCCCGTACTTCTGTTGGTTTTTCTCGCGTTTATGCTCTCGCCTAGCATTATTAGTTGGGCGATTAACCCGCAGCCTATTTGGTACAAACCCTTTTTGCTGTGGGCTTTGGTTGTGTTGGCGGCCTACCTCATTCAACGCCATAAAAAATCCCCATGACGTTTACCTACCTGCAAGTTGCCCTCATTTGTTTTGCCTATCTGGCGGTGGTGTTTAGCCTCGCCTACAGCACCGATCGCGGCTGGGTTTCCGACCGCTTAGTCACTCACCCAATCACCTATATTTGCTCTTTAGGTATTTTTGCCAGCGCCTGGTCGTTTTACGGGGTAGTGGATTTAGCTCGCCAATTTGGCTACGGCGCCCTGGCCTATTACCTGGGCACCGGGGTGTTGTTTTTATTTGGCGGCATCACCCTTAAACCACTTATAGAGCTGGCCCGCCGCTTTCAAATTACCTCCATGGCGGATTTATTGGTATTTCGCTACCACTCCCACGCCGCGGGCGGCGTGGTTACGCTGATTATGCTGCTGGCCATGGCGCCGCTGCTCACCCTGCAGATTCAAGCGGTGGCCGACACCGTGCATCTGCTCACCTGGCAACACAATAAAAATAATCAACTGCGCTGGTTTGGGTTTACCTCCCGCGAGGCGATTGCCCTGGTGTACTGCTTGGTTATCGCCCTGTTTGCCATGATGTTCGGCTCCAACCGGGAGCACCACAAAGGCCTGGTCACCGCCATGGCGTTTGAATCCCTGATCAAACTATTTGGCCTACTGGCGGTGGGCGGTTATGTGCTGGTGCGTATTTTTAGCGGTATGGACGGGCTGGACTGGTGGCTCAACGCCAACCCGGAAATGCTGCAAGCCCTGCAAAGGCCGGTCTATCAATCCTCCTCACACACCTTATTGCTGGTGTTTTTAGCCACCGCGATTTCCATGCCGCATATCTTTCATATGACGGTGGTGGAGAACCCCAGCAAAATGGCCGGGGCGCAGATTACCTGGGCCTTCCCGCTGTTTTTACTGCTCATGGCCCTGCCGATTTTTCCCATTTTGTGGGGCGGTGTCGCCCTGGAGCTGCCCATAGCGGCTGAATATTTCCCCCTGGCGGTGCCCCTGGCCACCGGCTCCACCTCGTTTGCGATTATTGCCTTTGTGGGCGGCCTCTCCGCCGCCACTGGCGCCATGGTGGGGATAGCCCTCGCCCTGTCTACCATGATTTTGAACCACTGGATCTTGCCCGCCACCACGCTGCGCACCAAGCGGGACCTATACCGGCAGATTATGTGGCTGCGGCGGATTCTCATCCTGGTGGTATTGCTGTTCGGCTTTGGCAGTTATCTAGTGCTCGACAACCGCTACAGCCTCACCGAACTTGCCCTGCCCGCCTTTATTCTGACCCTTCAACTGCTGCCCGGCGTGATTGGTGTTACCCATTGGTCCCGGGGCAACAGCCTGGGGTTTATTGCCGGCCTTTTAATCGGCACCGCTATTTGGCTGGTGTGGCTGATGATTCCGATGATTTTGGGTGTGCACTCCATCAGCCTACCCCTGATGGAGCGGCCCATTCGCTTAGGTGCCAGCGAATGGGATTTTGTCACCCTGTGGAGCATCGGCCTTAATACCCTGGTATTTATATCGGTATCCCTGCTCACCAAACAAACCGACGAAGAGCGCTACAGCGCCGAGATTTGCGCCGACGATGAACTCTCCCACCCTATTCGCTTAAGCCTGGATGTGCGCTCGCCGGATGAAATTATCGAACGCCTAAGCAGCCGCATCGGCGCCAGCACCGCCCGCAATGAAGTGGACCGCGCCCTGCAGCGCCTCGCCCTGCCCCCCAATGAAAGCCGTCCCTACGCCCTGCGCCGTCTGCGCGATGAAATTGAAGCCAACCTGTCGGGCCTGATGGGGATTTCCATGGCCAGCGAAATTCTCGACCGCCTGGTGCCCTACCGGCTGCCGGAAACCAGCGTGGCCACCGATATTAATTTAATTGAAAGCCGCCTCACC
>DAOQGS010000647.1:0-2284 GCA_035338675.1 Cellvibrionaceae bacterium | reverse complement strand
TAAAATGCCGCCGGGTTAATATTAGCCGGCTATGCGAAGAAGTGAAGCGCAGAGCATTAGCAGCTTGTTGAAATTCGTAAGTGGCGACGCTCTGGCAAGATGGTATTTCAACAGGTGGGTAGAGCAAGTGTGTTTAATTCTTGTGGATGGCTGAATTAGCCGCGTGGGAAAAATAGCCCCAACCTTTGCCGATTTTAAGAAGTAACGGCGGAATACTTGCCAGAGTTATATTTGAGGAAAGCGGTGCGATTTTCTCAATAAGTCCTTTTACCTTCCTTGGCCTCATCACCACTTTTATGAACCTTTATATACCCTAAACATAATTGACCATTGTGAGTACACTAATTTTTTGAACGAGGTAATAGCTGTGTGATAATCCCAATACCGGCAACCGAACGGGGTAGGTAGGTTAACTGCAGCACTACTATCAGAGCGGCAAATGTCCAGATGCCAATAACGTCGGTTAAACCGATGCTGATTTTAGGCGCTTGTATTAAATGAGTGGTACTGATCAACAACAGCAGCCAACCGGATATTCTAAGTTCTCGCTCCAGGGTAATGGTCAGCTTTTTATGGGGCCACACCTGTTGGAAGTGCCGATTTTTAGCAAGGCTTAACAGAGCAAAACCAAAATAAGCGATAAAAAAACTTAGGGCCATTTTAGGTCGCCTCGGCGGAACTGAGCGTATTTAATGTTTTAGTGGAGCGTGCCGGGCGATCCTGTACAGCCAGTTGGGTTTTTTGTCGGCGTGTAAGTGTTACAGCGCCACTTATAAATAATAAGCCTGTAATCAAAGCGGCAATATCAATAGCTAAAAAGACGCTGTCGCCCTTAATAATACTGTTGAAAAAATGGCGCTCGGTGGTGGCGGCATTGATGAGCGGCAATAATAAAAAGCCCACACCTGCCAGCCAAAATTGTTCTATCCAGGCGCGGGGAATGGGGCGAATAAGTGGGTAGAGCAGAGCGAGTAACCAAACAATAAATAGGCTGTGTACTTCCCAGTCACCGCGGCTGGATAAATCCAGCGGCAGCAGGCGGTTGGCCCAAAAATACGCTGCTATAGCAATTGGCAAGCCCGCAATAGTGCCCACATTTAAACCTTCCACTAAGCGAAAGCCAAAATCGGGCTGTTGTTGTTTTTCTTGCTTCGGGCGGCGTTTTACGATCCATAATACAAGGCCTGAGGCTATAATAATGGCACCAATTACCCCGGAGAAAAAATATAACCAGCGCAAACTGAAGCTGCCGAACAGGCCCCGGTGCAGGCCTAAAACATGATCATAAAAACCCCGTGCAGCAGTAGTTTCACCCTTATTTTCTTCCAGTACTGTACCGCTTACGCCATCGAAGGTTATTTCCGAGCTGCTGCGGGAGCTGGAGTCAAGCAGGTGCATGACCCTAATGCGGGCAGTGCTGTCATTGGGGTTGTTAACTTCAATTAAACGGATTTGATTCTTACCCCAACGCGATTCTACCGTCTCAATTAAGCTGGTGAGATTCACTAATTGGGCCGGTTGGTGGCTGCGCTCTTGAATGTGAGCGCGCGCATTAAGTTCGTTATTAAATGTCTCGCGAGCATTGGCGGCTGTTCCATAGGCGGTGTTGAGCGGTTGGGGGAATAGCGTGAAGACAAAAAAGATTAAACCGCTGTAGGTAATCATTAGGAAAAATGGCAGGGTGAGGGTGGCAAGCACCACGTGCAGATCCATCCAAGAGCGCTGGCCTTTGGATGGGCGAAAGGTAAAAAAATCCGCGAATATTTTTTTATGAGTGATGACGCCGCTGACAATTGCCACCAACATAAAAAAACTGCAAATACCAATTAACCAGTCGCTAACACTGCGGGGTATATAGTGAAGTGCGTAGTGCATTTTATATAACAATTGCCCGCCGCCAGTATCCCGCGCCACCACGGGTTCTGCCGTGTTAGCGTTGAGTGTTTCATCCACGCGTTTGCGGGCGCCTTCCGCATTCGGGGCGGTTTCCCAGCGGATACGCAAATTGGGATAATCGCGATTGGTGGCGGGCCAAATAGTCCAGATCTCTGCTTGCGGCGCTTTTGCTTGCAGGCGCTGCTGCGCCGCTGCAATGGATTGATTGAGGCTGGCGGTTTCAATTGGCAATTCAGGCCGCATCCACTGGTCTATTTCTGTATCGAAGCGGCCAAAATTGCCCATGACAAACACAAAAAATAGTATCCAGCCCACCACTAAACCTGTCCAAGTATGTGGCTCTTCGTAGAATTGTGTAAAACCCCCGCGCCAGATGGAAAAATGGCCT